>JAISJU010000025.1 GCA_031261165.1 Prevotellaceae bacterium | reverse complement strand
AGCCCGCAATGACAGAAAAACAAACGATGACAGCAAAAACAAAAAGATTACAAAAAAATAAAACTATGACACTGTAAACAATAAAGATATGACAAACATTCATCAATATTGGGTATATTTTATGACTAACCAACACAATAGTGTTTTATATATTGGGGTTACGAATGATTTATTCAGACGTGCAAATGAGCATAAGACACACCAGACAAAAGGATTTACGGACAAGTATAATTGTGAAAAGTTGGTTTATTTTGAAGAGTTTAATCAAATAGAAGAGGCTATTGCGAGAGAAAAACAATTAAAGAATTGGAAAAGAGAATGGAAAAATGCTTTGGTTGATAAAGCAAATGCAGAATGGCGGGACTTGTTTCTTGATTTTTTAGGGGAGCGGGTCATACTTCGACTTCGCTCAGCAACCAAGCCCGCAATGACACACACAGCAAAAAGGGGATTGCGGGTCAAGCCCGCAATGACAGTACACACACTAAAATCGTAAATTTTATGGCAAACTTACAAACAAAAATAGGCAACTTACAACTGAAAAATCCGGTTTTAACTGCATCGGGTACTTTCGGTTACGGCGAGGAGTTTTCGGACTTTATCGACATCGTGCGAATTGGCGCAATAATCGTAAAGGGAACTACCATTCGCAATCGCGAAGGCAATCCTTATCCACGTATGGCAGAAACGCCTTCGGGTATGTTAAACGCTGTGGGACTGCAAAATAAGGGCGTGGATTATTTCGCCAAACACATTTATCCGCGCCTGAAAGACATTGACACAAACATCATCGTCAATGTGTCCGGCTCCACGATTGACGAGTACGTTGAAACTGCCGAAATCATCAATTCTTTGTCGAATATTCCGGCGATAGAACTGAATATTTCCTGCCCAAACGTCAAACAGGGCGGTATGGCATTCGGCACTTGCGCCGCCTCTGCCGAAGAGGTGGTCAGCCGTGTGCGCAAAGCCTACGGAAAGCATTTGATGGTAAAACTTTCGCCGAATGTAACAAGCATTACGGACATTGCACTTGCCGTTGAGGCAGCGGGTGCGGACAGCGTGTCGCTCATCAACACGTTGCTCGGTATGGCGATTGATGCCGAAAAGCGGAAACCGATACTTTCCACTGTTACCGGCGGCTTGTCGGGACCGGCGGTAAAGCCTGTGGCACTGCGAATGGTGTGGCAGGTGGCGCGGGTGGTAAAAATTCCGGTGCTTGGCTTGGGTGGCATTATGTGCGCCAAAGATGCCATTGAGTTTTTGCTCGCAGGCGCAACGGCAGTGCAAATCGGTACGGCAAATTTCATTGACCCGACCGTTACCATCAAAGTGATTGAGGGCATTAATGAGTATTTGGACAGGCACAAGTTCTCGTCTGTGGCGGAGATAGTGGGGGCGTTAGAGTGCTAAAAACATATTCAACACTTTTTTAATGCAAAAAATGCCCATTTCATCGAAATAAAAACTACTTTTGTGCGTTTTTTTAGAAAAAGCATATTGAATTATGAAAAAATATATCTTATTCATTCTATTTTTGTCCATTTCATCGGCACTTTTGCAAGCCAAAGAGCCTGTAAAAAACGGCAAAGGCTACAGTTGCCCGCTTGCCTGTCCGCCATTGTTGAACGGCGGTTTCGGCGAATTGCGGGCTAATCATTTCCACGCAGGTTTGGACTATAAGACAGAAAGCGTTGAAAACAAGCCTGTTATGAGCGTTGCAGACGGCTATGTGTCGCGGGTATCCATTTCGCCATCGGGTTACGGCAAGTTACTTTTCATTGCTCACCCGCACACAGGCGAAACGTCTGTATATGCCCATCTGAATGGCTTTGCGCCGAAAATCGACAGCCTCGTGCGCAACTATCAGTATAAAAATCAAACATTCTCGTGCGATATTCGCTTTTCGGCGGACAGCATTCGGGTAAAACAGGGCGAATTTGTGGCATTGAGCGGCAATACCGGCGGCTCGGCGGGTCCCCATTTACACTTTGAGTTGCGCGACACGGAAACGGAGGATTTTATCAACCCCGCCGTCTATAAAATGGGCATTATGGACAATGTTTCGCCCAAGTTTTTTACCCTGAAAATCTATCCGCAAAGAAACGAGGGCATACTGAACGGCTCGCAAACAACAAAAAAAATCCCGCTGACCACCAATGCGCAGGGCATTTCCCGCTTTACCAGCCCAACAGAACTGACGGCGTGGGGCAAAATCGGTTTGGGCATCAAAGCATACGATTACGCCAATGGAACGGCTAATACGCTGGGTATTAACACCATTTCGCTCGAAGTTGATGGCAAAGAGATTTTCCGCTACCGCAACGACCGCTTTAAAACGGCAGATAACCGCTACATCAACAGTTTTATTGATTATGACGAGTACAAGCGCAGCGGCGAGTTTATTATGAAAAGTTTTGTGGATAAGGGCAATTTGGCGGGATTTTTTGAGAATGTAGCCAATCAGGGTATTTTGAATATTTGCGAAGAGCGCGTTTATCCTGTAAGATACATTATTTCAGATGCTTACGGAAACAAATCGATGTTTTCGTTCAACATCAAAGGGCGAAAAACCGCCATTGCGCCAAGTGCGGAAAAATGCGGTATCCGAATGCCTTTTGACGTAGATAATCGCTTTGAAACGGAACAAGTGCGCGTGGAAATTCCCAAAAACACGCTCTACAACGATATTTGTTTTGAATATGCTACGGAAAAATCCGAAAAATTTTACTCGGATTATTACCAAATTCACGTGGATAATGTGCCGTTGCACCAATTTTTCAATATTGCCATCAAACTGAACGACAAAACCATACGCGATACCTCAAAACTCTACGCCCTGCGTAGCGATGCCAAAAATCGCACACAGCCCTACGTGGGTAAAGTGGAAAATGGTTTTTACACCTTCAAAGCCCGCGATTTCGGTAAATTTGTGATTAAAACGGACACTGTTGCACCGAAAATCACGCCGCTCAGTTTTTCCAACTTTGCCGCCGCACCTTTTATCAGCCTGAAAATAACGGACAACATTACCGGCGTAGCCTCCTACAACGGTTATATTGATGGCAAATGGGTGCTGTTTGAATACGATTTGAAAACTTCGACCATCAAATACCTGTTGCGGAAAGAGGAAATCGGGCGGAATAAAAACCACAAATTTCGGCTTGTGGTGCGCGATTTGGTGGGGAATGAAACGGCGTTTGAGAAAACGTTTTGGTGGTAACCACAAAAAAAATAATCTATTCTGTTGCAAAATATGAATTTTGTTTTATATCTTTGTACCCAAAATATGTCAATCAATGAACAAGCAAATGTTCAGCAAGATACAGACTTTGAAACGGCAAATATTGCCAAATGAGAAAGTCTTTCTTTTCGGCTCGCAAGCGCGTGGTGATGCGCGTAAGGATTCGGATTGGGATTTGCTTGTGCTGCTTGATAAGGACAAGAAAAATTACAATGAAGATTTTGACAGATATGCCTATCCATTTGCCGAATTAGGGCTGAAAAATGATGCGCTAATCACAGCAAAAATATTTACAGTCAAAGATTGGGAAAGACAAAAACCGTCTATTTTTTACAAAAATGTAGAACAGGATAAAGTGGAAATTATATGAGTCTGACAAACGAAGAAAGAGATATTATAGTAGAACATCGTTTGGCGAATGCCGCTGAAACATTAACTGAGGCAAAAGATTTAATAAATCTCGGTCATTGGCGCGGCGCAGCCAATCGTTTGTATTATGCTTGTTATTATGCCGTTTCGGCATTATTGATAAAATATGAACACCCAACCCGCACGCATAGTGGCGTTATCGGGTTGTTTGGAAAATATTTTGTACTGACAAATATCTTTGGAAAAGAACAAAACAAATTATATCAAAAACTTTTCGACCTCAGACAAGATGGCGATTACAGCGATTGGATTAAAATAGAAGAAGACGATATAAAACCGCTTCTTAGACCTGCTGAGCAATTCATCGCAGAAATAAAAAACTTAATAAATCAAACAAACTAAATAACATTTGCTTATGAAATAAAAAACAGCGTAAAATTAATACGCACAATTCAAGTTTGAAAAAACATTTTAGACTATATCTTTCTATCAGAAAATTTGCCGATTAGATGTAAGGAAGAGAGTAAGGTTGAAATGTTCACTTTTAGCGTGAACTTTTTGCTTATTCTGTCCTTACTTGGTTACGGCAAATACCACTGATAGCGGGATACTTCTAAAAAAAGTACCACGCTTTTTTTATTTGTTTAAATTTAAAAAATCGACGACAGTTAAACTGCCACAAAATATGAAACAGAATTGCAACTGTTCCCAAAAAATGCGAAGTGAAACTGCAAAAACACTCAAATCATCTTGCAGGGATAAGCAGGAATATCCTTAAAAATGGGCGGTAACTCTCGAAAAGCCAACGAGTAGAGAAAATTTTGTCTGTAAAAGGAACAGACGTTAAACAAAAATACTATGAAAAAAATAATTGTAATTTTAGGCTTAATTGGTTTTGGTTTTATTGCCACTGCAGAAGAACCTTGTTATTCTTCTTGGTGGAATCCACACTATAAGTGCTGCGACAATATGAATTTACATAGTTGGAAAGAGCGAAAGCAATATTATCGGACTTGTGATAAGTGTCACGGTAGCGGAACAAAATCAGTAACTTGCCCTAATAGTAGAGTGTGTCCTAATTGTGAAGGATATAAAAAACAAAAGTGCAGAGGCTCGAACGGAACATATGATAGATGGACTCATTGCAATGATTGTACTGTGTGCCGTGGCGATGGTTTAATTGATGGTCTTGTAACTTTAGGATGTACTTATTGTGGTGGCACTGATAATTGTCGTAGCGATAATAATAGAAGAGGCTCTGGCGAAGTGCTTGACTACAAAGATTGTCTTATTTTTGAATGCCGTTCTTGTGGAAGAAGACCTTATTAAATTAGACATAATATGATGATGAAACACTTAAAATTATTTATTTTGGTTATAAGCCTATGTCTTTTACCCAAAATCGCGAACGCCCAAGTCATAGAACTGAACGAAAAACAGTTATTTGAAAAAGTTACTGCCGGTTATGGTAGAGAATATGATTACAAAGGTGATAAGTTATGAAAAAAATTCTCACAACATTATTACTTTTAGTAACCATAACTTTATTCTGTTACTCACAGCCACGTTCTTACAATCAAGAACTCTATGAAACTTTCACGCCTGCTATCAAGGAAGCAGGAGAAACTGCAACAAGAGCCCTTGTAGATGGAATGTTTGAGTCTAATTATTTGGGCGAAGAATACAAGTATATGGGCTTTGGATTGGGTTACGGACAAAGTTATGGCGGAATGGGTGCTAAAATGTTCTGGCGATTTTCTCGAAGAATAATTGCTTTCGGGTTAGGTATGGGTTACGGTTATAATCCTGTCGGAAGAAACTCGGCGCAAAATATGTCAAGTGCTTGGTTTATGTCATTTGGAATGCAATGCTATATTTATAACTTTTATCTTGATTTTCAAATTGGTCAAATATGGAAAGTGAATAATAGAAATGAATGGGGAGGGGCATTCCTGCTTGGCTATAACTGGTATTTCAGCAAACATTGGGGAATAAATCTTGCACTTGGCTATGGTGAGCCTTTTGATGTTGAAAAAACGGTATTAGATAAGTACAAATATAAAGGGTTTATTGCCGAAGGCGGGCTTTTAGTCAGATTCTAAATGAAACAAAGCGGATTTTCAACAATCCGCTTTTTTTACGTTATTCCTCGTTCCCTTTTCACCGCCTCATAAGCCGCATTTATCTTCTGAAACTTCTCATTAGCAGCCTTTTGTACATCTGCGCCGAGATGGGCGACTTTGTCGGGGTGGTATTTCACAGCCATACGCTTGTAGGCGCGTTTGATTTCATCGTTTGTCGTATCTTTCTGCACTTCAAGAATGGTGTAATTGCTATCTTTGGTTGGCGTGCGCATATACATCGCTTTGATGGAATAAAAATCTGCTGTGTCTATTCGCAAATAATAAGCAATGTTGTAAATTTGGCGATATTCGGCATCATTCATTTCGCCGTCTGAATACGCCACGCCAAACAAATAATGCAGCAGTTGCAAGCGATACGCCATATTCATATAGCCACGCGCCTGTGTGCAGATAATCCGCAAATCATATTCTTCTGTTGCCATTTCTTTAAGCATAGCAATGTATTGTTCCGTTTTTTCTTCGCCGAACTGATGCTTAAAGAAATTTCTCACATAGTCCAATTCAACGGACAAAACCGCCCTGTCCGCCTTAATCACAGCCGATGAAAGTATCATCAATACTTTCATAAAATCGGCGGTTTCTTGTTTTTGTTGTTCTTCTTCTTTTGATGCGGTAATAATTCGGTATAAAATGCTTATGCCGAGAATGATGAGAAAAAGAATAAAAAGTTCTTTTTCATAAGGTCCAAAATGAGGTTCAAGTGGCGGAGGCATTTTATTCATATTTTTAAAATAAAAGCGCAAAAGTAATAATTATTTGCGTATCTCCGAAATTCTTCGTACTTTCGCGCAATTTTTGAAACGAACAATGAAATTTGAAGAATTAAACATAGAAGAGGCTTTGCTCGAAGGTTTGCGGGCAATGAATTTTAAGGAAACCACGCCGGTGCAGGAAAAAACGATACCGGTAGTGCTCGAAGGGCGCGACATTATCGCCTGCGCACAAACCGGCACCGGCAAAACGGCTGCCTACCTGCTGCCCATACTGAATATGCTTTGCAAAGGCGACCACGCGGCAGACACGCTCAACGCCCTGATAATGGTGCCGACACGCGAGTTGGCGCAGCAAATCGACCAGCAACTTGAAGGCTTTGCCTACTTTTTGCCCGTCAGTTCCGTAGCCGTATATGGCGGGGGAGATGGCGTTGTTTTTGCACAGCAACAACGCGCGTTGCTTTCGGGTGTAGATGTGGCGATTGCTACGCCGGGCAGGCTGTTGGCATTGCTCGCAATGGGCGACATAGACTTGTCCAACGTGAAATTTTTTATCCTTGACGAGGCAGACCGTATGCTCGAAATGGGCTTTATAGACGATATTATGCAAATCGCCTCCTATTTATCGAAAGACCGCCAAACACTGCTTTTTTCGGCAACAATGCCGCCGAAAATCAAAGAATTGGCAAAGAAAATACTGAACAATCCCGCCGAAGTGCAACTTGCCGTGTCCAAGCCCGCCGACAAAATCAAACAATCGGCATACATTTGCTACGAAAGGCAGAAAATACCCATTATTCTTGATATTTTCAATGAAAAAACGCCGGAAAGAGTTATTATTTTCTCTTCTTCCAAACAAAAAGTAAAAGACCTCTATGCTGCATTTTTGCGCAAAGGCTTGAAAGTGGGGCAGATGCACTCCGACCTCGAACAGTCGGAACGCGAGGCGATTATCCGCAGTTTCAAAAACGGACACACAAACATTTTAATTGCTACCGACATCGTGTCGCGAGGCATTGATATAGAGGATATTGAGTTGGTTATCAACCTCGACATTCCGCGCGATGAAGAAGATTACATTCACCGCATCGGGCGCACGGCACGCGCCAACAGCGATGGGCAGGCAATCACCTTTGTGTCGGAAAGCGAACAGGCAAAATTCCGCCGCATTGAGGTTTTTATTGAAAAAGATATTGAAAAAACGCCTGTTCCCGAACATTTGGGCGAGGCACCCGAATACAAACCTTCGGAATATCGCAGTTCTCCGCACAACAAAGGTCGCCAAAATTTCCGCAGAAAGCCGGGAAATTCCGGCGGAAACAGAGATAATCGTAAGCCCAACAACCGCCATAAAAAGGGTAGGGGCAAACAAACTGAAAAATAGAACGCAAATGACGCAAAAAACGCAAATTTTCGCAAAAACCAAAGAATAGAGTTTTGCGAAAATTTGCGTTTTTTGCGTCATTTGCGGTCAAAAAAGCAACTTTTCCACAATTTTTTCCGAATAAATACTCGCAATATTCTCAATAAATCGCGGAAAATCAATGTGCGCATCATCATTCGCACTGTCAGAAATGATGCGGATAACCACAAACGGAATGTCGAAATCGTGGCACACCTGCGCCACTGCTGCGCCTTCCATTTCCACGCAAAGAACAGTGGGCAAGTCGTTTATAATTCGTTGGCGCGTGCCGCTTGTTTCGGAAACAAACTCATCTCCGCTGGCAATATCGCCAACAATTACTTGCGGTTTTGTGATATGAAAACGCTCTAATTCTTCCGCCGGAAAGTTTCTTGAAAAATCTTCATTGATAAAGTCTTTGATGATATTAAATGCTTTATCTATTTCTGTTTCAGGTGTTTCAATGTGATTGTTTTTTAATAACGGAATTTCGTATCGCGGAAAAATGGGCGAAGAATCCATATCGTGCTGATACAGATTTCGGCTCACCACAATGTCGCCAATGCGCAAATCAGGCGAAATGCCGCCCGCCACACCTGTGAAAATGATTTTTTCCACGCCGAATCTGGTTATCAAAGTGGTGGCAGTGAGTGCGGCAGCCACCTTTCCCCAATGCGAAAACACGACAACAACCTCTTGTCCGCAAAATTCGCCCTCGTAATATGTGCGGTTTCCGATTTTGGTTTTGCGGCTAATGTTCATTTGTTTGGTGATGCGATTGAGTTCTTCGTACATCGCGCTCATTATGGCTGTTTTCATTAGTTTATAAAGTTATAAAGTAACAATAAATTTTGTGGGCAAAGGTAATATTTTTTTCAAAAATTTGTTTGCTTGAAAAAAAATATCTACTTTTGCATTAAAATAAAAACAATATGACAACCGCCGAAAAAATACAATATTGGGTAGATATTTCCGATTACGACTTGGAAACTGCCGATGCCATTTTGCAAACAAAACGCTATTTGTACGTTGGTTTTATGTGTCATCAGGTAATTGAGAAAATATTTAAGGCTTGCTATGCAAAATTGAAAGAAGACACGCCGCCATATACACATAAATTGATTTATTTGGCTACTCACAGCGGTTTTTATGATATGCTTGGCGAAGAACAAATAAATTTTGTTTTAGAATTAGAGCCTTTGAATATAGAGGCGCGTTACCCAGAATATAAGGAACGTTTGCAAAAACGTCTTACATCATCTTATTGCGAATATTTGATAAAAAACACAAAACATCTGCAACAATGGACGAAAGAACACATATTATAGAAAGAGCCAAAGAATATAAAAATCTTATAAACAGCACTTTGCCATTCAATATAGAGCAATATTGGCTTTATGGCTCGTATGCCAAAGGAACGCCGCAAGAGCATAGCGATATTGATATTGCTATGGTTGTCAATCATATAGATGACGATATTTATTGGAAAAATTTACCATTGTTGTGGAAGTTAACCTATCAAATAGATGACCGCATAGAGCCTGTTATTATTGCCCGCGATACCGATTATGCAGGATTTCTTGATGAAATCCGCCGTACAGGTGTGGAAATTTAAAAAATATATTTTACCAAACGCAAGACTTTCCAAGTTTTTTCCATTTCCGCAAAAAAAATATTTTTTTAGCACAATTTCTTTGTCAAAAGAATAGAAATAACTACCTTTGCACCCAAATTTAAAAACCCAATAAAAATTTTATTACAATGTCAAAAATTAAAGTAGGTATTAATGGATTCGGACGCATCGGACGTATGGTGTTCCGTGCCGCAGTTTACAATTTCGACAAAGACATCGAAATCGTAGGTATCAACGACCTTTTGGAGCCGGCATATTTGGCTTATATGCTCAAATATGATTCAGTTCACGGCGCATTCAAAGGCGAAGTTTCGGTAGATGGCAACAACTTGGTTGTTAACGGTCAAAAAATCCGCCTCACGGCAGAAAAAGACCCCGCAAACTTGAAATGGAACGAAGTTGGCGCACAAGTGGTTGTAGAATCAACCGGTTTCTTCTTGACAGACGAAACGGCACGCAAACACATCGAAGCAGGTGCGAAAAAAGTTATTATGTCTGCACCCGCAAAAGACAAAACTCCGATGTTTGTGTATGGCGTAAATGACAAAACTTATGCAGGACAAGACGTTATTTCTAACGCATCTTGCACCACCAACTCATTGGCACCCGTTGCCAAAGTGTTGAACGACAAATTCGGCATCGTAAAAGGCTTGATGACCACCGTACACGCTGCTACGGCTACGCAAAAAACCGTTGATGGACCTTCGTCGAAAGACTGGCGCGGCGGACGCGGAATTTTGGAAAACATCATTCCGTCTTCTACCGGTGCTGCAAAAGCAGTAGGCGTAGTTCTTCCCGAACTGAACGGCAAATTGACAGGTATGTCGATGCGCGTTCCCACTTCTGACGTTTCGGTTGTGGATTTGACCGTTATCCTCGACAAACCCGCTACCAAAGACGAAATCAGCGCAGCAATGAAAGCCGCAGCAGAAGGCGAACTCAAAGGCGTACTCGGCTACACAGACGAAGATGTGGTTTCGACCGACTTCCGCGATTGCCCGCTCACTTCTATCTACGATGCAAAAGCAGGTATCTCGCTTGATGCCAACTTCGCAAAAGTTATCTCTTGGTACGACAACGAATGGGGCTATAGCAACAAAGTGCTTGAAATGGCTCGCGTTATTGCGAAATAAAAAAAGTTTTTCATAATGAGCAGGCTATCCGTTTATTCGGGTAGCCTGTTCTTTTTTGTTGATTTATTTATTTTCCGCTCGCGCTGATTTGCAATCGGCGTGGCATTAATTAACTGAAAATAAATAAAATACATAACGCACCGATTGCAAATCGGCGCGAGCAATAATGCATTATTTTTTGTTTATTTTGAAAAAAAAGTAAACCATCAAATATCAAAAAAATAATACATATCTTTGCGGCAATATTAACTAAAATATTATTTTATATGACTAAAACTAACAATTCAGTGGCGGGTGCAAATTATTGCAACGCAATGGAGTCCAGAGACCATTCCAAAAACGGAGAAAATCTAAATATGGAAGAATTTTCTGATTGGGCTCAGATTCCGGAAAATTTCCATAATTGGCTTATGAAGAAACTTGATAAGTTTGATGTGCTATTTAAAGATTTAAAACAGATAGGACCATTAAATTCTCCAGCCCATAAGTATTTATTTGAAGAATTAGAAATATTTAACTGTTTGAGTCATAGTATTATGAATGCTTATAGTAGCAAAAATGGTAAAACACCAATATTCAAGCAAATGTTTTACCCAACAATTAGACGATTATTTGAAACTTATTTTTACATTATATACATTTTTGACGAAAATGACAAAATTGAGGCTCGTTATGAGAGTTTTCTAAAACATATTGAAAACCAATATAAGAAAATGTTGCGTGATTTAACAGATAATGGGTATACAGTTGATGGATTACCAGCATCTATAGGGCAATTCGATAATGCAGATAAGTTTTTTTCCACACACGATTTGGTAAGTATATTAAAAGCGTTGAAAAATGATGATGAATCTGATTGTAGTTTCGTATATGGAGCATATAGAATTTTATGTTTTTATGCTCACGGAACTATAAACAAACCAATTCTTGACGAAATATTTCCAACCAACAATAAATTTTCTGCTATTAATACTCCAGAACTTATCTATTTAATTGCAAGTCAATATAACTATCTGATTGCTAAATTCTATCCAGACATTTCTAAAAAAAATGGTATAAGACTTGGTTAAAGTTTTTCTCTTGGGGCAAATTTGAGCGTAGCGGTAACTTGTGCCTGCAATAAATAAACAGCGGTAAAAGAAATTTTACCGCTGTTTTGTTTGGCTTAAAATCCGCTCACGCCGATTTGTAATCGGCGTGGCATTAATTAACTGAAAACAAATAATATACAACGCACCAATTGCAAATCGGCGCGAACGTAAACATAAAAAAACAGCGGTAAAATTTCGGTTTTTCCGCTATTTTGTTTGGTTTAAAAGCCCCCTTTTTGATTATTATATTCCAAAAAGTCAGAAAATTTTGATTTTTCGGAACATTTTTAGTTAGCGGGATTTATTTTCTATTTCTCAAAAAAATGCGTAACTTTGCATTCATATTTTTGATGAAATTATGAACAAAGAACTGCAATTTTTGATATACAACACACCACAGGAAAATGTAAAGATAGATGTGGTGGTGAAAGACGAAACAATATGGCTGACGCAAAAGGCGATGGCTACGTTGTTTGACGTACAACAACCTGCAATAGCAAAACATTTGCAAAACATATTTGCAAGTGGTGAACTTGCCGAACATTCAGTATATTCCATTTTGGAATATACTGCTGCTGACGGTAAAAATTATGCAACTAAATTTTACAATCTTGATGCTGTTATTTCCGTTGGCTATCGCGTCAATTCTGCCAAAGCAACGCAATTCCGCATTTGGGCGACAAAAATGCTCAAAGAGTTTATTACAAAGGGCTTTGTGCTTGACGATGAACGGCTGAAACAGGGCAAAACGGCTTTTGGAAAAGATTATTTCCGTGAGTTGTTGGAGCGTGTGCGTTCTATTCGCGCCAGCGAGCGGCGTATTTGGCAACAAATTACCGATATTTTGCCGAGTGCAGCATTGATTATGATAGAAACTCAAAAACTACCCGCGATTTCTTTGCAATGGTGCAAAACAAGTTTCATTACGCCATTACAGGGCAAACGGCAGCCGAAATTATTTACACCAAAGCCGACCGCAACGCCGAAAATATGGGTTTGACGACTTGGAAAAATTCCCCCGCCGGTCGTATTCTGAAATCCGATGTTACCGTAGCCAAAAATTATTTACCCGAAACGGAAATCCGCCGCTTGGAACGCGCCGTAACAGGTTATTTTGACTATATCGAAGACCTCGTAGAGCGCGAAAATACTTTTACAATGCGCGAATTTGCTGCAAGTATCAACGAGTTTTTGGAATTTCGGAAATATAAAATACTGAACGACAACGGCAAAATCTCAAAAAAGCAAGCCGACCAAAAAGCAGAAACGGAATATGAAGTGTTTAATAAAACGCAAAAAATAGTTTCCGATTTTGACAAAGAAATAAAGGCATTGATGGAAAAAGATTTGTACTAATTGTGCATTTTTTGTGTAATATTTTGTTTTCTGATATGAATAATATTCAAAACTTTTATTTTAAATTACTAATAATCAAACAAATACAGATTTAGCGGAAAATAAAATGTAAAAACAGCGCAAAATGCACTTTTAAATCAGCATATTTTTGCTATTTTGCACTTTTAAATCAGCAATTTTCAAAATTGATTATTGTTGTTTTTTTACATTTGAATTTTCCTTAAAAATCACTACCTTTGCCCTTTGAAAAATCATAAACAAAATATATGTACAGAACACACACAAACGGCGAACTTCGCCTGTCAGATGCCGGAAAAACCGTAACGCTTTGCGGTTGGGTGCAGAAAAATCGCCGAATGGGCGGTATGACTTTCATTGATTTGCGCGACCGCTACGGCATTACGCAACTCGTCTTTAACCAGGAAATCAATGCCGCGCTTTGCGAGCAGGCAAACGCTTTGGGGCGCGAGTTCGTTATTCAAGTAAAAGGCGAAGTAACCGAGCGCAGCAGTAAGAATAACAATATTTTAACGGGCGAAATAGAAATCATCGTTTCCGAATTGACAATATTAAATTCTTCGGAAACGCCGCCCTTTACGATTGAGGACAATACCGATGGCGGAGATGATATTCGTATGAAATACCGCTATTTGGATTTGCGCCGCGTTGCTGTGCGGAAAAACCTCGAACTGCGCCACAAAATGGCGTTTGAAGTACGCCGTTTCCTCGATGAAATGGGCTTTTTGGAAGTGGAAACGCCTGTTCTTATCGGCTCTACACCCGAAGGCGCACGCGATTTCGTAGTGCCGAGCCGTATGAACGCGGGCGAGTTTTACGCCCTGCCGCAAAGTCCGCAAACGCTCAAACAACTGCTGATGGTGTCCGGTTTCGACCGTTACTTCCAGATAGTCAAGTGTTTCCGTGATGAAGACCTGCGTGCCGACCGTCAGCCGGAATTTACGCAAATCGACTGCGAAATGTCCTTTGTGGAGCAGGAAGATATTTTGAATATTTTTGAGGGAATGGCAAAACATCTCTTCAAATACATAAAAAACATTGATTTCATCGGTGATTTTCCGCGTATGACCTGGGCAGATGCGATGAAATATTATGGCTCGGACAAGCCCGATACGCGCTTTGAAATGAAGTTTGTAGAACTGAAAGAGGCGGTTTCAGGTCGCAATTTTGTGGTTTTTGACAGTGCAGAATATGTGGGTGGTATTTGTGCCGAAGGTTGCGCCGCTTACACCCGCAAGCAAATTGACGAACTGACGGAATTTGTAAAACGCCCGCAAATAGGTGCAAAAGGCTTGGTTTATATCAAAATTGAGGCAGACGGCACACCGAAATCAAGTGTTGATAAGTTTTATTCCGCCGAAGATTTGCAAAAAATAGCCGCCCTTTTCAACGCCAAAGCAGGCGATTTAATCCTGATTTTGGCGGGCGAAAAGGCAAAAACGCAAAAAGCGTTGTGTGAATTACGCCTCGAAATGGGCAGCAAACTCGGTCTTCGCAAAAAAGACGAGTTCTCGCCGCTTTGGGTGGTCGATTTTCCGCTTTTTGAATTTGACGAAGAAACGCAACGCCTCTATGCGATGCACCACCCATTCACTTCGCCCAAGCCGGAGGACATTCATTTGCTCGACACCGCGCCCGCCACAGTTCGCGCCAATGCCTACGATATGGTTATCAACGGCGTGGAGTTGGGTGGGGGGTCTATCCGTATCCACGACAGCGGGCTGCAAAACAAGATGTTTGAACTGATGGGCTTTACGTCCGAAAAAGCGCAGGCGCAATTCGGTTTTTTGATGAATGCGTTTAAGTACGGTGCGCCTCCTCACGGCGGTTTGGCGTTTGGGCTTGACAGGCTCGTGTCGCTTTTTGCGGGTTTGGACAGCATTCGCGACTGCATCGCTTTCCCCAAAAACAATTCCGGGCGCGATGTGATGCTTGATGCGCCTTCGCCAATAGACGAGGAACAGTTGAAAGAATTGAATATTGCGCTGACTTTATAAAACAGTCTGTCATTGCGGGCTTGACCCGCAATCCCCTTGCTCTTTCTAAAATGGGAT
>JAISJU010000079.1 GCA_031261165.1 Prevotellaceae bacterium | reverse complement strand
TAAATCAAATTACGGAAAATATCAATAATTTGGGTGATGAATTGCTAACCTACATTGCTAATGATACGACTTTCGTAACAAACTTGGTAGAAAATAATTATTTTACCGAAACGCTGTCTTCGGATACTACTTTCGTTACAAACCTGGTAAATAACGAATATTTCATTACAAATTTGGTAACGGACAGCGTATTCCTTTCCGAACTCTACGATGACACGCACCTTAAACAAATGATTGACAGCATCGCATCGTTGATTAGAAGCGGCGCGGATACTGTTTTGATACAGGAAATCGTAAATAAGATTTTGAGCGACACAACGCTTGTTTCTCAAATTTTTAACGATACCACTGTTATTAACAATATCATCAGCGAACTGTATAACGATACGCATATTTTGCAACTGTTAGACAGCCTGTTGAGTAAAACAAATGCTGTTGATACCATCTTCAACACCATAGTTTACGATGACAGCAAACTTCAAACTTTGATTGACAGTCTTTTGAGTAAAACGAATGCAGTTGATACTATTTTCAATACGATAGTTTATGACGACAGCAAACTTCAAACGTTGATTGACAGTCTTTTGAGTAAAACGAACGCGGTTGATACTATTTTCAATACGATTACTTACGACGACAGCAAACTTCAAACGTTGATTGACAGTCTTTTGAAAAAGACAAACGCGGTTGATACTATTTTTAATACGATAGTTTATGACGACAGTAAGTTGCAATCATTGATTGACAGCCTTTTGAGTAAAACAAACGCTGTTGATACTATTTTCAACACCATAGTTTACGATGACAGCAAGTTGCAATCATTGATTGACAGCCTTTTGAGTAAAACGAATTTGGGCGATACCATAATAAATTATATTACAAATAATTTCCCGCCCGAACTCGGCGATACCATTCTTAATTACATTACAAACAATGTAACGCAAGCATTGACCGACAGCATTTTGACATATTTGAGCGTAACAAGTGCTGACAATACGGTAAATATAACGCGCAGTGGCTCCGATTTCGATTTGAGCGTAAATATTGCCGTTGTTGGCGACAGTTTGGTAAACAACAACACTTTTGTAACAAACTTGGGCGATGAATTGGTGCAAAACTCACAATTCATTACAAATCTGGGCGATACATTGGTTAATAACAACAATTTTATTACTCAATTATCTCACGACACCACATTTATCAATAATTTGGTAACAGACAGCGTTTTCCTTTCGCAATTCTACGATGACACGCACCTGAAACAAATGATTGACAGCATAGCGTCTTTAATAAAGAGCGGCGGCGATACTACTTTGATAAAAGAAATTGTTAATCAGATAACCAAAGAAACGAATATTATTCAATTGGGCGACAGCCTCGCTTACTATTTTTCGCAAACGGTTTTGGGCGATACTATTGCTAATAACTTGCTGAATAATAATCAGTACATTACGAATTTGATTGATACTTTGAAAGCGTATCTGGAAGACAACAACACGCTCTACACAGCAGGTTACGGTTTGAACTTGAACGGTACGGAATTTAGTGCAAATATCCAAGAAATTCTTGACAGTTTGGAGTCAAATTTAAACAACGGCATCGCAAAAGTGAATGGCGAAAGAGGTATCGAAACGCAACTCATAGGCGACTCGCTGGTGATAAGCCTGCCGGAAGGACAGGGCAATATGCTCTACGTGCTTAAATGGGACGGAGGTCTGAGTAAATGGGTGGCTGCAAAAGACGATAACATTTATTATGCCGATGAAACAACTTTGCATCTTGATGCATTTAAAAAATTCAGTATAAAAAATGGTGGAGTGCAAAATATTCATATTGCCAACGATGCCGTAACCTCGTCAAAAATAGCCGATGGAACGATTGTTACCGCCGACTTGGCAGATAATTCCGTTAATTCCGCAAAAATCATTGATGGTACGATTGCAACTGTTGATATTGCCAACAATGCCGTAACGGTAGCCAAACTGCCCACAGGCGCAGCCGCAGGCAAATATCTTGATGGTGACGGCACGTGGAAACCGGGTGTAGTATCGGGCAATATCACAAAGAACGATTTAAGCACAACTTTGTGGAATACTATTTCCAAAGACACCATTGTAGGCAACGAAGTATTTGAACTGACCGCAGGAACAGCCCTGACAAGAACAGGCACAAAAGCCGCAGGTTACACTTTGGGCGTAACAGACGGCGGTATTGGAACAACACAACTTGCCAACAATGCCGTTACAACAGCAAAATTGGCAGATAATTCCGTTAATTCCGCAAAAATCATTGATGGTACGATTGCAACTGTTGATATTGCCGACAATGCCGTAACGGTAGCCAAACTGCCCACAGGCGCAACTGCAACTACATTCTTGCGTGGCGATGGTATTTGGGTAACGCCAACTAACACAACCTACACAGGCTCTGCCTCTGTTACTTTGAATGGCACAAGTTTTGAGCGTGCTGCTTTGACAGGCGATGTAACCGCTGCCGCCAACAACAATGCTACGACAGTAACGGCAATTCGCGGCACAAACATAGTAGCAACTGCACCGACAAACGGACAGGTACTTAAATATAACGGTACAAACTGGGCGCCTGCGGCAGACGCAGGATTAACCGCCGAAGTTGACGGTATTATCGGCAACGAAGTAACCGATGCAGCCAATACTACCCTGACCCGCACAGGCGCAGGAAGTAATGCAAACCCCTATAAACTGAAAGCAAACCCGGCTGTTATTGCCGACAGCATCGCCAAAATATTTGACGCTACCCTGTTGAAAGATACTGTTTTGAAGTTGATTAAAGACAGTACGGCAGCAGGCTGGCTGCTCACCGGAAATGCAGTAGAAGACGGACAATTCTTGGGAACTACCAACAACAAACCGTTGATTTTCAGAGTAAATAACGATACGGCAGGGATAATTACACAATATAATACTGCACTCGGTTATCAGGCTATGGAAAAAAATGGTGGTTATAATAACGTAGCCATCGGAAACGGAACGCTTGCTTCAAATATGTATGGATACGGCAATGTTGCTTTGGGAACTCAGGCATTAGAGAACGGAATAGGAGATTCTCAGAATAATTGGCGAAATTCCGACAATGTGGCAATAGGACGTTCTGCTATGCGCCAAAACACAATCGGAGGAAGAAATATTGCAATAGGTGCTAACGCTCTTTCCGCTCCCCTGACCGATAACGCTAATTGGCGCAACGTAGCAATTGGATACGAAGCAATGAGAGATGCAACCGGTGCAAATGTGGAAGATAATGTTGCTATTGGTGCTGGTGCTCTTGCTAACGAAACAACTCGATACAATACAGCAATTGGAACTTTCGCTCTCAATAACCACAAGATTGGTTATGGGAATACTGCTATCGGATATGCTGCTGGAACATCTGGCGAAACGGGTACTCAGAATATTGCAATTGGATATTTGGCTACTATTACGTCAGGGTTAAGTGATTATCCAAACGATAATATTGTTATAGGAAATAATGCTAATTTGCCTTCAGGTAGCAGCCAACTCAACATCGGCAACAAAATCTACGGCGTAGGCACAGGCGTAAGTGCCCGCATCGCCATCGGCAAAACCGTTCCTGATGTCGCAGCAGTCCTCGACTTGCAAGACGCGGCTACCAACCTGGGCTTGCTCCTGCCCAAAGTAGCATTGACGGACATTTCGGTTTGGGCGCCGCTGGCAGGCGGCACGCCGAAAAACGGTATGACGGTATATAATGAAAGCGGAAGTGTTGCAAATGGCGTTTATACCTGGTACAACAATAAATGGAATAAAGGCACAGACGGCGGTGCCACCACCGAGCCTTGGAATCAGATGAATACAACAAACCCATCAACAGCCAATACACAAGATTCATATTTGAATGCAAAACTTGCCATCGGCACAAATAATGCGGCTTCTATCAATGGCGGCACAAATAATGCTCAATTAACTGTTGTCGGCGGAGATGCTTCGATTAATGGTGTAATTGTAGGAAAAGGTGGTGGAAATGTGGGAAGTAACACAGCAGTTGGACGTATAGCACTTAGTAATAACACCACAGGAGAGTCGAACAGTGCTTTTGGGTATGGTGCACTTAATTATAATACGGAAGGAGAATTGAACAATGCTTTTGGGTATAGTGCACTTTTAATGAACACTGCGGGAGGTAACAACAATGCTTTTGGGTATGCTGCACTTGGTCGTAACACTTCGGGATACGAGAACAGTGCCTTTGGAGGAGGAGCTCTTACCTATACTACTACAGGAGGTAGAAACACCGCTATTGGATATCAAGCAGGGAGTAATATTACTACAGGCTCTAATAATATAACCATAGGATTTAATACAGATGCACGAAGTGCTACAGCAAACTACCAACTCAATATTGGTAATGCAATTTTTGGAACCGGTTTATCAGGAACTGTATCTGCTCCCGCAGGAAATATCGGTATTGGCACAGCATCGCCAACTTCCAAACTCGAAGTTAATGGCGCAGCAACTAACACAGCCGCCTACAACGGTTTGGATTTCACCAAGAGCAACCTGGCATACACCACTTCTACGGCAACGGCATTAACGCTTATCGGAATGAAAGACGGCGGAACATACACGCTCGCCGTGCAGGGTGGAGCAAGCCGAACGGTTACGTTTACCATAGCGGGTTTCACGGTGAAATATGTAAACAACACTGCCACCACAGCAAACACCGATACGCTTTACACATTCCTGTGCATCGGCAATGTGGTTTATGTGTATCAAACAAAGGGATTTAATTAATGGAAAACTGTCCGAATCAGGATTTACAGGATTTGAGGATTAACAGGATTATACTTCGACTTGCTTCGGCTCCGCTCAGCAACCGTCGCTCAGCAAACAAATTCTGTAAATCCAAAAATCCTGAAAATCCTGATTCAGACAAAATTTAAAAAGAATATGAACAAAAAACACAATAAAACAACATTGCTGATAATGTTTTTGCTGCTCTTTGCAGGAGGCGGCAAAGCATTGGCGCAGTTCGTGGGTGCGCCTTATATTATTGGCGACCAGACACCGACACCGCCGTCTATTCTCGGCAACGGTACATTGAGCGGCAGAATTTGTTTCGACATTGCCGAAAGCAACGACAACGCCGATTGCGGCAGGCTTGCCGGACGCGCCAAAGCCGACTTTGCCACTATGGGTGCGCAAATCTATACCTTTACGGCAGAAACAGCCGATGTAAGCAATGTGCGCTATATTATAGAAGACCCCGAAGGCTGTGTAAATACCGCATTAACTCCGCTTAACGGCACTTTGATAAGCGGTGCTCTGACTAATGGCAACAGCACAACACTTTCGGTAAATTTCAAACAGAACTTAAATTCTTCCGCTGCTACACCCCAGATACGAGGACGCAACAAAGACGCTGCCGCCCAAGTAGTTATCAATATTGTTTATTATGATAATGCGAAAGACGTAAAAGTGCCTCTCACAGTGAAAATACAGGACTGTTCCTGCTGCGGCGCTTACACTGCTCCGGGCGTCTGGAAAGTATTTATGTGCCATAACTTGGGCGCAGACTACAGCGCAGACCCCTTCACGCCCGCAGAGGCACTGCACGGCGCGAAATACAAATGGGGTACCGGCGTGGTGGCTTTGACCCACGCCGAAGACGCCGCCACTCCCGGTACTATTACCGGTTGGGCAACTAAAGGCGGCACTCCCCCCACTACTACTGCGGATTGGGATATGACCACTAAAAATCCCTGCCCAGCAGGCTACCGCGTGCCGACCCAAGCGGAATGGGCAGGCGTTGTCAGCACCAGCAACAATACTTGGACTCGTACCACCGGTAGTTGGACTAGCAGCTCAACAAATTGGACAGCGGGCGTTCAAATCGGTGACGGTCTGTTCCTGCCGGCTGCCGGCTACCGCAACTTCAGCGATGGCACGTTGCTCAATCGCGGCGACAACGGCTACTATTGGAGTAGTACGGTGGTCAGTAGCGCGAGCGCGTACTATATGAGCTTCGGCAGTAGTGGACAGAACGCAACGGGCAGCTCCAGCAAGTCCCACGGGTTTTCTTTGCGGTGCCTCGCAGAATGATTCGGTTTTTTCTTAAAGACCTGTTAGGTATTGTATAGACGTAACACGTTTTTAGAAACGTGTTACGTCTGGACAGTCCGAAAAAAAACGTTCTTTGAAATATTGGTTTGTGTGATTATTTTGATTATTAACAAAAAAGCAGTATCTTTGCAAGATAAATTTCAAAACAACATTACTATTATGGCAACACCCATCAGAATGGCGCCTGTACTTTACGGCAAAGAAGCGGAATTTTTCTACGAACAATGGGCAAGAATGCGTGAAACACCGCTGAAACGCCCGATGTCAGAGGAAAGAGCAGCAGAAATTGATGCTTTTATTATTGAAAATCAAAGAAAGAAGTATGCTTAATTTGTTAAAAGATTGCGAGGCTATGGAACTTTCGCAAGAAAACTTAATTACTGATTTTGATTGCGGCGACAATGATTTGAATGAATTTTTCAATCACGATGCTATTTTATTTCAAAATCAGTCGTTGGGACAAACACATTTTTTTCGTCATAAAGAAACGAAACAAATTGTTTGCGCGTTTTCGCTGTCAGCCGATAGCGTAAAGACTTTTTTGTTGTCGGGCAGCCGCAAGAAAAAAGTGAAAGGTTTTATACCGCACGATAAGTCGTTGCAGTCTTATCCTGCCTTTCTTGTCGGTCGCTTGGGCGTATCCGTAGCATTTGGCGGACAGGGTATAGGCTCGCAAGTGATAGATTACATCACTCGTTTATGTATCACAAGATTTCCCGATTTAGGGCGTTTTTTGGTGGTAGATGCTTACAACAAGCCTGATGTGCTTGCTTTTTATCAAAAAAACGACTTTGCATTTCTATTCACAGATGAAATACAAGAACGCGAAAACCTGAAAAAAGGAACAACCGCAGACGAGCCGTTGCATACGCGGCAAATGTTTTATGATATGATGCGGTCAGAATAACAGTACATTTTAATCACACAAACCAATATTTCAAAGAATGATTTTTTTTATACAACTTTTCTAAAGTTGAACTTTGGAAAAGTCAAAAAAAACGTTCTTTGAAATATTGGTTTGTGTGATTAAATGAAAATTTATATCTTTGCGGTATCAAAAAATAGCATAATTATGGTAGCACAAAGATTAATGACGGAAGATGAAAAATTCCGCACACGTTTGCAGGCAATTGACCTGTCAAACGCAGGCAGAGAAGCGGAAGCAAAGGCGTTGGAAAATACGATTCCTATGGAGCCTTGGGTTGCAGCGTTCTTTAAAAAGTATTTAAGTTTGGGGGATTTGCTTTCATTGAATGCAAACCTCGCAGAAGTAGAACTGGCGTATGGAAAAGAATGGCTTATTAAGTGATATGCGAAAT
>JAISJU010000158.1 GCA_031261165.1 Prevotellaceae bacterium | reverse complement strand
CTGCCACAATCATATACAGAATAGCAACTGCCCATAAATGCTAACAAATAAACAAAATTTATTCACTAAAAAATCAATTAACCTATGAAAAAGATTAGTATTTCATTAATGATGGCTTTGTGCTTTTGTGCCTTTACAAACAAAGCAATGGCGGTATCGTGGGATATTGGCGATAAAGAGGGCTGGAATAATTATGTTATTACGGCAGAACTGATAGATAACATTTTAACTATCAGTGGAGATGGCAATATGGCTGACTTTTCCTATGCTGGTAATGATAACGGCACTCCGCCGTGGTATGATAACGAACATAGAAGTTCTGTAAGAACTGTTATCATTAACGAAGGTGTAAGAAACATTGGCAATAATGCGTTTAAAGATTGCAACGACTTGACTTCGGTAAAAATAGCAAGTACGGTTACTCGAATAGGAGTTACATCGTTTATGAATTGCAGCAGTTTGACTTCGCTAACAATTCCTGCTTGTGTTACTACGATAGAAGGTGGGGCATTTTACGGTTGTAGCAAATTGACAGTAAATTGTCGAATGACAAATTATCCAAATTTTGAATATTTTCCTCCAACGAAGCCAAACTTTAATCCCATAAATGGTACTATATATCCTTTTAATGGTATTTCTAAACTTCGTGTTGTGCCCTGGTTAATAAACCATTACTCTTCAGGAACATATACAAAGGAAATCCTTTATGATGATGAGTTGATGCCTACTCCTAATTTTGTAGAACAACCAAAAAATGGCGAAGCGCGTGCTTGCGGAAATGGTGCTGTAATATATAAAGTAGATTTAGTCAACGGTGTGAATTATGTTTTTTCTTCATTAACAGCCTCATATCAAGTCTATAATAACTCTGAAACCCCAATAACCAACACACTACCATCTAATTATACAGGTGTTGCTTATGTAAGAGTGTATCCCAGTTGGGGTAACAATAGCGTTATATATACATTATCTTACAGAGCCTATTTAACCCCTCCAATGCTCAATAATCCCACACAAAACGGCCCTGTCATTAATCTTTCGTGGGGAGGTGTTGCCGCTGCCACAAGTTATACCGTGTATAGAAACAGTACGAATTATGTAAATACGGCTACTTTGATAAAAACTGTTTCAGGCACAAGCACAACCGACAATTCTCCTTTGAGTGGAAATAATTACTATTGGATAGTAGCAAATAACAGTTTTACAAAAAGCGATTACAGTAATCCAAACCCCGTGAATTTTGTACTTCCACCAATCGTTACAACATACACTGTTACTATACCGACAATCAGCAATGGTAGTATTTCACCAAGCGGCAATGTAACTATTCCTCAGGGCGGAAGTCAAGAATTTATTGTTACGCCCAATAGCGGTTATGAAGTATCTTCGATTTCAGTTAATGGCAGTTCCGTTCCTTATACTACTAAAACAGTAAATGGAGTAACAGAGTATCATTTTACTATCGAAAATGTTACTGCCAACAGTGAAATTTCGGTAAAGTTCAGAACAAGAACAAGCGATATTGAAGAGCAGCAAGCAAAAAGCATTGTCCTTTATCCCAATCCTACCCAAGACGAAATTTTTATTCAATCGGAAAATGAAATTGAAAAAATAGAAATTTTAGATATAAACGGTCGCACGGTAGGGGCGTATGGCATACGCCCGAATGATATACGCCCAAATGATATACGCCCGCAAAATCAGGGCGAATGCAATTCGACCCTACAAAACATCAATATTTCCGCATTGCCCGCAGGGGTGTATTTTATCAGAATGACGATAGATAAACAATTGGTTACAAAGAAATTGGTGAAAGAATAATCAGGAAATGAATTTTCTCAAACCTGTTAAGTTTCAAAAACTTAACAGGTTTTTTATTTATACTTTTAATTGTTTGTTTCATAATAAAAAAAAGTATTCCGTTGGCACGGATTTCGGGCTGTTCGGGCTTTTTAACTCATTAATGTTGTTACCGGCATCATAATACAATCAGAAAAAAAGAGGAGTAGTTTGCTACTCCTCTTTCATATTATGATAAACATTCTGCACATCTTCGTCATCTTCAATTTTATCCAACAGTTTTTGTACCTGCGCACGCTGTTCTTCGGTCAGTTCTTTTTGGTCGCCCGGAATGCGCTCAAACTCGGCGCTTTGGATTTCGTAGCCGTTTTCTTCCAGATACTTTTGTATGGCGGCGTTTTGCTGAAACTCGCCATAGAGAACGATACTGTTGTCCTCCTCATCAGTTACGAGTTCGTCAACGCCGAAGTCGATGAGTTCAAGTTCGAGGTCGTCAATCGACACGCCGTCTTTTTGCGCGATTTTAAACACGCACTTGTGGTCGAAAAGAAATTCCAACGAGCCGCTGGTGCCGAGCGAGCCGCCGAATTTGGAAAAATAACTGCGAATGTTGGCAACAGTGCGGTTGGGATTGTCCGTAGCCGTTTCCACGAAAATGGCGATGCCGTTGGCTCCGTAACCCTCGTAGTTTATTTCTTTGTAATCCGCCTCGTCTTTCGAGATGGCTTTTTTGATGGCGCGTTCAATGGTTTCTTTCGGCATATTTTCCTTTTTTGCCTGTTGAATCAACACGCGCAAGCGGGCGTTAGTGTCAGGGTCTGCGCCGCTTTCTTTTACGGCTATCGAAATCTGTTTGCCGAGTTTGGTAAAAACGCGAGCCATATTGCCCCAACGTTTCATTTTGGTTGCTTTGCGGTATTCAAATGCTCTTCCCATATTTATTTAAAGTTCAAAAAGTTTAAAAAGTTTAAAAGTGTTGATATAAGATACAAGAATCAAGAATCAAGAATCAAGACAGAAAAGTCTTGTGTCTGATGTCTTATGTCTTGTGTCTGATGTCTTATGTCTTGTGTCTGATGTCTTATGTCTAATGTCTTGTGTCTAATTTAGTCGTTCATCGAAATCAAAAACTCCTCATTATTGACGGTTTTTTCCATTCTGCCTTTCACAAATTCCATTGCCTCAACGGAGTTCATATCCGAGAGGTATTTGCGCAAAATCCACATACGGTTGAGGGTATCTTTGTCCTGCAAGAGGTCATCTCGGCGGGTGCTCGATGCCGTTATATCTACGGCGGGGAACACGCGGCGGTTGGACAGTCGGCGGTCGAGTTGCAACTCCATATTGCCGGTGCCTTTGAACTCTTCAAAAATCACTTCGTCCATTTTAGAGCCGGTGTCAATCAGCGCGGTGGCGATGATGGTAAGACTGCCGCCGTTTTCTATCTTGCGGGCTGCACCGAAAAATCGTTTCGGTTTGTGCAGCGCGTTGGCATCTACACCACCCGAAAGCACCTTGCCCGAGGCGGGCGAAACAGTGTTGTAAGCGCGTGCCAAGCGGGTTATCGAGTCTAACAAAATCACCACATCGTGTCCGCATTCCACCAATCGTTTTGCCTTTTCGTACACCATTCCGGCTACTTTCACGTGGCGGTCTGCCGGCTCGTCAAAGGTTGATGAAATGACTTCGGCTTTCACGCTGCGAGCCATATCGGTTACTTCTTCGGGGCGTTCGTCAATGAGCAGCACAATCATATATACTTCGGGGTGATTGGCGGCGATGGAATTGGCTATATCTTTGAGCAATACGGTTTTACCAGTCTTTGGTTGTGCCACAATCAAGGCGCGTTGTCCTTTGCCTATCGGCGCGAACAAATCTACGATGCGCACGGAAAGATTGCTGTTTCGCCCGCTTGTGAGATTGAATTTTTCGTCAGGAAAAAGCGGCGTAAGGTGTTCAAACTGCACTCTGTCGCGCACATATTCCGGCGTGCGACCGTTGATTTGATTTACTTTTACGAGCGGAAAATATTTTTCGCCTTCTTTCGGCGGGCGTATGGCACCGACAACGGTGTCGCCGGTTTTCAACCCGAAAAGTTTGATTTGCGACTGCGAAACATAAATATCGTCAGGCGAACTCAAATAATTGTAGTCCGGCGAGCGCAGAAAACCGTAGCCGTCTTGCATTATTTCCAACACGCCGGTGCCGGTCAAAATGCCGTCAAACTCGTAAGGTTTCTCTTTGTTGCTGTTATGATTGTTGTTGTTAGTGTTGGCGGGTTTGGGGGTTTCCTGCGGAATTTCCTGTTTTTCTTCCGCTTTCGGCGTTTCAACCGGCGTTTCTTCTGCAAAAAGCGTTTCCTCTTTTGGGGGAGGAGGCGTGTTGTTTTTCTTTTTGTTCTTTGTTTTTTGCTGTTTTTGGGCAGGTTGCGCTTGCGGGGCAGGTTGCGCCGGTTGTGCAACGACCTCTGTTTTAGGCTCTTGCGGCTGTTCCTTCGGTTGCTCGGCAGGCTTTGGCAAATCTTGTGGCTTTTGTTTTGGCTCTTGGCTCTTGGCTTTTGGCTCTTGTGGCTGCTGTTTCGGCTTTTCTACCTGTCCTTTGACCGATGAATAGACGGTTTGCGGCTCTTTTTTCTGCTGAATGCGTACCCGCTGCTTTTTGTCGGGCGTCTCGCTCACGTTTTCCGAACTTTTAATTGCCTGTTCGTCAAGAATTTTATACACGAGTTTATCTTTTTCCAAAGAATTGACGCGCTTTAAGCCCATATCTTTTGCAATATCTTGCAATTCGGGCAAAGATTTTTCGTTGAGTTCTAAAATGTTATACATTAAATTTAGTTTGTAAAGTTTGTAAAGTCGGAAAAGTTTATAAAGTTCCGGCTTTACGAATAGATTTTGTTTATAGGAAACCGTTTGTTGAAAGAAAATCGGAATGTTTGCTTAGAAGTATTTTTTAAAAACATTCCACAATTTTCGGCTGCAAAGGTAATCAATTATTTTATTCAAAAAATATTTTGGGGATTTTTTTTGATAAATTAATTGAATACCACCGTTTTATTCTTATAAACCAACACTTTACGCTGCACGTGTTTTTCCACCGCTCGCGAAAGCACAATTTTTTCCAAATCCTGCCCTTTGTGTATCAACGATTTAACCGTATCTTTGTGATTCACACGCACTACATCTTGCTCAATGATAGGTCCCGCATCAAGTTCTGAGGTAACGTAATGTCCGGTTGCTCCGATGATTTTCACACCGCGCTCGTATGCCGCGTGATAAGGCTTTGCGCCCACAAAAGCGGGCAAAAACGAATGGTGGATATTGATAATCTTGTTCGGATATTGTTTAATCATTTTCTCGGAAATGACCTGCATATAACGCGCTAAAACGATGAATGTTACACCTTTTTCCGCCATTAATTCCATTTCACGTTTTTCCTGCTCTTCTTTGTTGTCCTTGTTGATGGGGAAAATGTGGTATTCGATGCCGAAACGCTCGGCAACCCACTGCATATCGGGGTGATTGCTGATAATCAGCGGTATTTCCACGTCTAACTCGCCCGCCGTGTAGCGTGCCAAAATATCGAACAGACAGTGCGACATTTTGGATACGAACAACGCCATTCGCGGCTTTTGGTCGCCGAAGTAGAGCGAAAAAGTCATTTGGTACTTTTTGCCGAAAAGCGTGTCGAAATATTCTTCGATTTTGTCCTGCGGAATGAGAAACTCGGTCAAATCGAACTCGGCACGCATAAAAAACACGTTTTGCTCGTAATCCACGTGCTGGTCGAGGTAGAGAATATTCCCTTTATTGCGGTTGATAAACTCGGTTACAGATGCCAAAATGCCCGGCTGGTCGGGGCAATACATTAATAATATAGCGGTGTTTCCCATTTTATAGAGTTTAGATATTAGAAGTTGTTTTGATTTTTTTTCTGGATTGCTTCGGAGTACCTC
>JAISJU010000078.1 GCA_031261165.1 Prevotellaceae bacterium | reverse complement strand
GTCGCAAAGCCAAAGAAACAGAAGACGGGACGCTGATTGATGGGATGGAAGTTGCAAAAAAACTGTACGAGGAAAATATTACGCCCGGACAACTCTGTTTACAAATTATTCAATCCGGCAAAAAAAATATCCCTGATTTTTATCGTTCCGACTTGCAAATGGAATTTGACAGAGTTTGGACAAAACAAAAAGCGTTTTATTCCTTTTTGACGGACGAATTAAAAGAGGAATTGCGCGGGAAAAATGAAAAGGCGACTTGGATTATTGCCACGCCACATTTTGTTTGGAAAGAAACTGAGAAAACTTGGAACAATGAAGAAGGTAAAAATGAAGAAATTGTAAAAGAACACAAACTTGTTGGCATAAAAAGAGAAACCAAACAAGCCGAACAAAAATTGGAAAATTTTCAGTGGCGAGCAAAAGCCTTGTCTGAAAAAATGCACCCCGAAGAGTTGATTATAGTTTTGCAAAAAATCAACGGACAAATTAGCAATTCAAGCGGTTATCTCGGTGCTATCAGCGACCGCAGCAAAGAACTTTATTTCAACAAACAAACCGTTGGGCAATATTTGATGGCGCAATTGGACGAAAACCCGAATGCAAGCCTTACAAATAAAGTTTTTTATCGTCAGGATTATTTGGACGAATTTAATACACTTTGGGAAAAACAAGCCGAAACTCGTAGGGGCGAATCACATTCGCCCTTTACCGAAGAATTGAAACGAGAAATCAGAGATGTTATTATTTTCTATCAACGTCGTTTGAAAAGTCAAAAAGGACTGATTAATTTTTGTGAATTTGAAAGCCGACAAATAGAGGTAGAAATTGACGGTAAGAAAAAAATAAAAACTGTTGGCAGTCGTGTAATTCCACGTTCTTCGCCCTTGTTTCAAGAGTTTAAGATTTGGCAGATTTTGAACAACATTGAGGTTGCGGTAACAGGAAAGAAAGGCAAACGAAAAAAACAAAAAGATAATTCTACTACGCTTTTTGATGGCGTGGAAGAAATTGACCAATTGGAACTTAACGGCAGACGTTTTTTAGAACAAGAAGAAAAGGAACTTTTGGCGAAAGAATTATTTGTGAAAGATAAGTTATCCAAATCCGATGCGTTGAAATTGCTGTTTGAAAACCCACAGGAATTGGATTTGAATTTCAAAACCATTGACGGTAATAAAACAGGTTTTGCATTGTTTCAGGCGTATAATAAAATCATTGAAATATCCGGACATGAGCCGATTGATTTCAAAAAATCAGCGGATAATATTATTAAATATATTGCTAAAATATTCTCAGCATTAAATTGGAATACAGATATTTTGCAATTTAATTCCGATATTGAATTGGACAAACAGCCCTATTATAAATTATGGCATTTGCTCTACTCATTTGAGGGCGACAATACGCCAACCGGAAATGGAAATCTTATCAATAAAATTATTGAAATAATAACAGCACCGTGTCGTTGCGGGCTTGACCCGCAATCTTCTGAAAAAAAGGAGATTCTGAAACAAGTTCAGAATGACAGCGACCTCAAACAATACGCTGCCATTTTGGCAAATATTACTTTTCAAGACGATTACGGCAGTTTATCTGCCAAGGCAATCCGTAAAATATTGCCACACTTGAAAGAAGGAAACGGTTATGATGTTGCCTGTGTTTATGCAGGTTACGAAAAACATTCAAAATCGTCATTAACCAAAGAAGAAATCGAAAACAAAATTTTGAAAGACCATTTAGATATTCTTCCGAAAAACAGTTTGCGTAATCCGGTTGTGGAAAAGATTTTGAATCAAATGGCTAATGTAATCAATACGATTATTGATACTTATGGAAAACCGGACGAAATTCGTGTGGAATTGGCGCGAGAATTAAAGAAAAAAGCAAAAGAGCGTGAAGAACTTACAAAATCAGTTGCCGAAAACACCAAAACCCACGAGGAAATCAAGAAAATTTTGCAAACCGAATTTGGTTTGACAAATGTGAGCCGTAATGATATTATTCGTTACAAACTTTATAAAGAGTTGGAAACACGTGGCTATAAAACGCTGTATTCCAATACTTATATTCCGCAAGAAAAACTTTTCAGCAAAGAGTTTGACATAGAGCATATCATTCCTCAATCACGCTTATTTGATGATTCTTTTTCCAATAAAACACTCGAATCTCGCAGTATAAATATTGAGAAAGGAAATCAAACGGCTTACGATTTTGTAAAAGAAAAATATGGCGAACAAGGCTTGGAAGATTATTTAAACAGAATTGAAACTCTGTTTAAAGACAAGAAAACCAAACTCAGAAAATTGAAAATGTCAGAAAAAGATATTCCCGATGGGTTTATTGACCGTGATTTGCGAAACACGCAATATATTGCAAAAAAAGCATTAGAAATGTTGAATGAAATTAGTCGCAGAGTTGTTGCTACTACAGGTTCAATTACCGACCAACTACGCGAAGATTGGCAATTAATTAATGTGATGCAGGAATTGAATTGGGAAAAATACAAAAACCTTGGTTTGACTTACTACATAGAAGATAGAGACGGACGACAAATTCCTAAAATCAAAGAATGGACAAAGCGTAACGACCACCGCCACCACGCAATGGACGCACTCACGATTGCTTTTACAAAAGATGCTTTTATTCAATATTTTAACAATAAAAATGCAAGTTTTATACCCAATTCCAATGAATATGCGCTCAAAACCAAATATTTTGAAAATGCACGAGCCATTCCGCCAATGCCATTGAACGAATTTCGTGCCGAAGCAAAAAAGCATTTAGAAAATACGCTGATTTCTATTAAGGCAAAAAATAAAGTGGTTACAACCAATATCAACACTATAAAAAAGAATGGTGGAACAAATAAAAAAGCACAACAAACACCACGCGGACAACTGCATTTAGAAACTGTTTTTGGTAGCCACAAAGAGTATGTGAAAAAAATCACACGAGGCAAAACTTCCGTAACATTGGAAACGGTTTATACCATTCGCAAACCTATTTCTCCCGATTTGAAAATTGACAAAGTGGTTGATGCAGGTATTTGTGAAATTCTGAAAAAACGGCTCGAAGAATATGGTAATGACCCTAAAAAAGCATTTGCCAATCTCGATGAAAACCCAATTTGGTTAAATAAAGAAAAAGGCATTTCCATAAAACGAGTTACGATTTCGGGTATCAACAATGCAGAATCATTGCACGAAAAGAAAGACAAAGATGGAAATTTGATTTTAGACAGTGAAGGCAAGAAAATTCCTGTTGATTTTGTAAATACAGGCAATAATCACCACGTTGCCGTTTATCGCAAACCTGTTTTAGACAAAAAAGGACAAGTTGTGCATGAAGAAAACGGCGACATTAAATATGAATTGGAAGAAAATGTAATATCTTTCTATGATGCCGTAAAACTGAAAAATTTGGGACTGCCAATTATTATTAAAGATACAAAAGATATTTGGGACAAGGTAATTTCAAGAGGTATTGATGACCAATCATTTCTGCGAAAATTGCCTAAGGAAGGCTTAGAGTTTCTTTTCAGTATGAAACAAAATGAATATTTTGTCTTCCCAAAAACAGAAAAACGCGAAAAAGTAAACGAAGAAACAGGCGAAATAACGGAAGACGAAGTTGTAACATTCAATCCGAAAGATTACGGCGAGGATTGGTTTAAGAATCTTGAAAATTATGCTTTGATAAGTCCGAATTTATTTAGGGTGCAGACAATGTCAAAAGTTATGTATGGAAATAATACTATTCGAGATTACAAATTTAGACACCACTTAGAAACGAGCGTGAAAGATGAAAGTAAACTCAAAAATGTTACTTATAAACAATATAAAACTTTGTCTTTTTGTAACTTTGTTATCAAAATCCGACTAAATCATATCGGACAAATTGTTTCTGTGGGAGAATATTAAAAATCTAAATCTATGATTAAGAAAACCCTATATTTCAGCAATCCGTCATATCTAAGCCTGAAAAACAGTCAGTTGGTAATAAAACTGCCGGAAGTAGAAAAAAACGACACATTGCCCGAATCGTTTAAGGCGAAAAGCATACGCACAATTCCAATTGAAGACATCGGCGTGGTGGTAATTGACAACAAGCAAATCACCTTTACTTCGGGTTTGATGGAGGCATTGTTGGATAATAATTGCGCAGTGATAACTTGCGACAGCCGCAGTATGCCGCGGGGCTTGCTTTTGCCGTTGGAAAAGAATACTACTCAAAGCGAACGTTTTACGGCGCAGATAGAGGCGAGCGTTCCGCTGAAAAAGCAACTTTGGCAGCAGAGCATTCAAGCAAAAATAGAGAATCAAGCCTTTGTTTTGAATAAATGTAGGAATGCGGAAGTTAGAAATATGCTGGCGTGGGTTAATCAAGTAAAAAGTGGAGATTCTGATAATTTGGAAGGACGCGCAGCAGCGTATTATTGGAAAAATTTGTTTGAAGATTTTACACGCGGAAAAGATGGTGTTCCACCGAATAATTTACTGAATTATGGTTACGCAATTCTTCGGGCAGTGGTGGCGCGGGCTTTGGTGGCAAGCGGGCTTTTGCCCACTTTGGGGATTCATCACCACAACCGTTACAACGCCTATTGTTTGGCTGACGATATTATGGAGCCGTATCGTCCGTTTGTTGATAAACTGGTGGTGGAAATCGTAGGGGCGAAAAAGCCCGAAAACCTCGAATTAACCAAAGAAATAAAAGCCGAATTGTTGAAAATCCCCGTTTTAGATGTGATTATCAACGGCGATCGCAGTCCGTTGATGATTGCCGCAGGACAAACTACTGCCTCATTGGCAAAATGTTACAACGGCGAACTGCGCAAAATCGCTTATCCAAGTTTTGAATGATATGGAACGCTTTAGCGAATACAGGATTATGTGGATAATGGTGTTTTTCGATTTGCCGACGGAAACCAAAAAAGAACGAAAAATCTACACCGATTTCCGTAAAAAATTGATGACTGATGGATTTACAATGTTTCAGTTTTCGATTTACCTGCGTCACTGTGCCAGCCGCGAAAATGCCGATGTGCATATCAAACGGGTGAAAAACAACCTGCCCGAACTCGGCGAAGTGGGCATTCTCTGCATTACAGACAAGCAATTCGGCAGTATGGAACGGTTTCAGAGCAAAAAAGCAAAACCGGTAACGGCTCCTAATCAGCAGTTGGAATTATTTTAAAAACTTTTTAAATATGGAAAAACAATTATTGCGAAAAATCCACCTGTTAGTCTTGTTCTTCATTATTGCTCTTGTGGCGAGCGGCATTACGGCGTTTCCGCTGGTAACGGAGTTGGATATTTTAACCTCGCTGTTGGGCATTGACGGCAGTTTGCCGCCCACTGCCTATTCAGGACTGAAATACTGGATTGCCACCGTCAATGAGGGCTTAATCCATACCAGCCAACAATATCCGTTTATCCTCTACGGAACTGATTGGTTGGCGTTTGCGCATATTGTGATTGCGGTAGCATTCATCGGTTTGTATCGCGAGCCGGTGCGCAACAAATGGCTGATTTATTTCGGAATGATTGCCTGCGCGGGTATTTTGCCTTTGGCACTGATTTGCGGCGCGGTCAGAGGCATTCCGTTTTATTGGCAATTGATTGACTGTTCTTTCGGCATTTTTGGGCTTATACCGTTGTATTTGCTGCATATTTATGTGAGGAAATTAGAACAGATATAAGGCATTAGAGGCAAGAATCAAGAGCCAAGAATCAAGACAAAAAATAAATGTCCTGATTCTTGGCTCTTAATTCTTGGCTCTAATGTTTTTTATCTCAACAACGTAAAGTGTCCCATATATTGTTTGCCTGTTTCTCTGACAATGAGCAGGTACCAATAGTCGTCTGAGGGTAATTTCTTGCGCAGGTAAGTGCCGTCCCAACCTTTCCAAGTCAATGAGTTCGTTGTTTTTTCGAGTTCTTTGCCGAAGCGGTCGAAGATACGCAAATCAATGTTGGGATAATAGGTAAGATTTCCTATTTGCCAAATTCTGCTATCCTCGCGCTCGCTGCTCGGATTGAAATAGGTCGGGAATATCAGTTCTATTTCAGGCACAACGAAAGCACTGTCGGCTATACAACCGTTGCCGTCTTTCACATAAACGATGTGCTTGCCTATCCTGTTTATGTCAAAGAGGCTTTCGAGTTGATAGTTGCCGTCAATATTATCAAGGCTAAATTCCAGCGGCTCCGTACCTGCGGCGCGGAAGGTGAATTGTTTCTTGTCAATTTCTTCAATTGCCACTATTTCGGGCAAATCGGCAATCGTAACATTCACATAATAGTCGTTCGGGCAAAGTCCGTTTTCGAGTACCACTTCAAAACGGTAGCGCGTGTCTTCGCTTGGCAAGTTTTTGGTTGAGGGGTTGCCCGAAATATACATTTCGATGCTGTCCAAAGCACTTTTTTTCCACCAGGTGGTTACATACGATTCCGTTGGAGGCGTACCGATTAGTTCGGCAACTAATTCTACTTTTTCGCCCGGACAAACTGCGAAATCATCGGGAACTTTGAAATCAATTTGTTGCATTATCTTTACAAAATGTTTCTGTCTGGCAAAGCAGTTGCCATTGTGAGCCACAAACCAGTAGGTTGCATCACTTGTCGGGCTGACGGTCATAGTCATTCCTGTTTCACCTGCAATAGGATTGTAACCTGCATCTTCCCAAGTCCATAAAATGCCGTTGGCGGCAGCATCTCCAACTAAGGTTTTGCTCTCGCCGCTGTCGCAAATTTCGTATTTAACGCTGTCGCGGGCGAATTTTACTTCCACTATTTGCACCGGTGTTGTTCTCGTTACAGCGGCACAACCTGCGGCGGCGGCAATGGTGTAAGTTACCGTGTAATTTCCGGCAATGCCGGCACTTGGCGTAATGCTGCCGTTGGCGGCAATGCTCAAACCTGCGGGCGTTGCGCTGTATGTTCCGCCGCTTGTGCCTGTCAGAGTTGCGGCTTGCGCTACGGTTTCAGAGATACAGAATGGCGTTGCATAAGAAAAATCGGTTATCACCGGTTTTTCCGTAATATTGATAGTGGTCGTTACCGGACTTGCCGTACAACCGCCTGCCGCAGGAATATTGTATGTTACGGTGTGATTGCCTGTTGTACTCGAACTTGGCGTAATCGCGCCTGTGCTTGGGTCAATGGTTAAGTTTGCATCAGAAGTAAATGTTCCGCCGGTATATGCACCTGTGTTGTTGGTGAAAGATACGTTTTGCACGCTGCCGTCTGAACAGAAAGGCGTTGCGTAAGAAATTGTTACCGATGGAAGTTGCGTTATCGTTACTTGCGTTGTTGCCGACACTGCCGCGCAACCGCCCGATGCGGGAGTGGTGTAGGTTACGATATATGGTGTCGTTGAAGCGGTGCTTGCGCTTGGCGTAATGGCACCCGAAACGGCATTAATGCTTAAACCTGTGGTAGAACGGTATATTCCGCCGGCGTATGCACCTGTACCTGCCAATGCTACCGGCTGAGCGGCAGTCAAACTTGTGCAGAACGAAATACCTGTATAGGAAATATCTGCCGTAGGCGGAGCCGTTATCTTATAGGGAACTGTTACGGTTTTCTCGCAATAATTTGTCGCTTTTCCAATAACGGTAATTGTACCCGAAGATGCCGCGCTTGTATCCAATGTAAAGGTGTTTGCCGTAGATGTTTGACCATCTGTGCTTGACCAATCGTAAGAAGCCCCCGCTTGCGTATTGACGGGCGACAAGAGTACCGTAACGCCCTCGCAGGCTGTTACGCTTGCAGAGTCAATGCGGAAACCGTAGTCAGGATTTTTGAGTAACTTGATTTCTTGAGAGAGAAATTCCGTTCCCGCAGCATCATAGGCGCGGAATATCCACACAAGCCCGCTATCGGCGGCAGATACAGGATTGATTACTTTCAATGTGTCATCAGGGTTAGTGCTTGCGGAAGTGTGGTCTGGCGCAGGGTCGCCTTTTTTGAACCACAGCCATTTGTCGATTTTCTTTCCGCCGCCTTCGAGCGTAACGCTTTCGCCCGGACAGAAATAAATGCTGTAATTCGGTTTGATGGGTCCGATGTTCGACACGGTAACCGTATAAGTGGCAGAACAACCATTGACGGTATAGGTGATGGTTGTTGTGCCGCTGGATACGCCGGTAACTACTCCTGTTGGGTCAACGGTAGTTACGCCGGTGTCGGGAGTGCTGCTCCACGTACCACCGGCAGGCGTACCGGTAAGCGTAATGTTCTCGCCAATTCCAACCGAAGTTTCTCCGTTGATGGCGGGTTTCGCATTAACCTTTACTTTATAATCATTTACCGCACTTACGCAATGCGTGGCGTTGTCTTCTACGGTATAATAGAATGTGGTATCTCCTGCCGGCAAAGCAGATATGTTCGGAACGGCGATAGATGCGGCAGTGTTGCTGTACCACGCAATGGTGTAACCGCTTATTGTTTTAGTCGGCTCCGTAGCCAGTTCGCCTTCGCAGAATGCTGCGGGCGGGGTTAAGGTTGCCGTGGGGAGGGCATTGACTTTTAATGTCCAACTGCCTGTGGATTGCAAGGCGGCTGTTTGGCACGCGCCGTCTTTTGCTTTTCGCGTATAAACGTATGTTCCGGCTGTATTGGTGTCGGTTGTGTCCGGCGTATAAGTTGCGCCGGTTGCGCCGGTGATTAATGTGCCGTCTTTATACCAGGAATAAGTAAAAATGCTGTCGCCACCCGATGCGGCTGTTGTGTTGCCGATTTCGGCGGGTGTGCCGTTTAAGCAAAGGGTTTGTCCGGTGGCGTCTATTGCGCCTGCGTTAAAGGCAGTGCGAACGGTGATTTTGCCTGTAAGCGAAGGCTGGGGAGTGCCGCAACCGCCGGTAGTTTCAACCGTATAATTATATGTGCCGGCTGCGCTTGGCGTACCGCTGATGCTTATGGCGTTTGCAGCCCAAGTGCCGGCGGTTATCCCTGCGGGCGTTGATGGCAACCAGGTTATTGTTGCGCCGGTTGCGCCGGTAGTACTATATTTGATTGAGTCGATAGCCGTATTTAGACATACCGTTTGGGTGTTGTTGCCGGAAGCAAGCGTCAGCGTATTTGAGGCTACTGCATTTACTTTCACTGTGTCCGAAGCCACTTCGCAGCCCTCGCGCACTATGAAGAAGTAGTTCCCCGCATCGGCGGCAATGGCTGTTTTCGAGAGTATTTTGTCTGCGGGGTCGTTGCTTGGACCTGTTACCCACGTGCCGCCATACCAGGAGTCGCTGCCTTTTTTCCAACCCCATTGACCGTTGGCGGTTGTGGCATTGGTTGTGCCGGTTAGGGTGAGCGTTCCGCCTGCGCAAAGGTTTTGGGGCGAGGCGGTTGTTGTTGCGGCTGTGATGCTGGCATATTTGACTTCCACCGGACAGGTGGGAACGCCATCGTATATGGCGCGATACCAGGTTGTGGTGGTCGGTGCCACTGTTACATAGTTGTGTGAGTCGTCGCCGCCTGTTTCGCCTGCGGGAGAGTAAGTGCCGTTTTCTGTTGCGGATTTTTGCCAGGTATATGAAAGGGTGGTATTCGCCGTTTTCATTTGGGTGCTGAGTTCGGTGCTGTCGTTGTTGCAAATGGCTTTTGGGTCGGCTTTTGCGGAGGCGCAATCGCTGAGGGGGGCGGTGTGCAATTTTTCCAGATGCTCATACATCGCGCCTTCGGCTGTCCAAGTGTGCATCAAAGAGCCTCTGTTAGAAGTTCCGGAAGTAGAATTTGATTGTGTAATGCCAACTTCTACTCTGATAAATTCGCCGGTTAAATCCACGCCATTGTCGGCGGCAGGAATTCTGACTTCCATTTCCCAGTATTTGTTTGCAGCAGTCCAAGGTTTTACAACTGCCTCGTAGCCAATAAATGTTGTGGCACAATTCTGATTTCTGTATTTCCCCGGTGCTGTGCTGATAGCAGTATTGGGGTAGGTAAGCCCAATTTGCACAGGCAAATTTTTTCCACCACTGACACAAGCACTTCCGGCGTCCATATAAATTTCTACGCCATCGCCATTATATCCGTTTTGTTCATAGTCATCTGCCACTGTCCAATAAGAGTTGTACGGCTGTTGGTCGTCATAAACTCTTACATATAAATAGATGTAATCTTTATCATACATCATTCGCCATTTTCCGGCAGAATTGCCATTGCCAAGTGTGCTGTTTATGAAACCTCCGGTACTTACTTTTGTTACCTCTTGCCAAGATGTCATATTCCATTCAATCTCGCTGTCATCTCCATTTACGGTAACCGAATTACAAATTTTGGGAACGGTAAAGATACTCGCCCCTACTCCGCAACAATTGACAGGGGTTATTACTTGGTCGAGCGTTACAAGCGTTACACCGGCGCGAGTGCTTCTTACCCAATAACGAGTTGCCGTTTTGGGTTTTACTTCGATTTGTTTGCCTGTGCCGTAGGGTGTAGCCGTTTCAAAGGAGGTACCGCCTGTGCGCCATTCGTAGGTGTCGGAGGCTGTGCCGATGCCCATCGCGGTAAGCATTGTGGGGGTGCCTGCGCAAATATCATATCCGTTTGAGGATTCTATTTTTTGAACAATGCAGCCATAAACTTCTATTTCTTCTATGCCTACGACAGCGTCTTGGCTACCGTCAAAATCAAAGTTAAATGCAAGTTGAAAACCATCGTCATCTTTTCCGCGATTTCCTTGCCCGCCCAAAACTACGGTGCCTTCAAAAACAGTATAATCGCCATACCGCTGTATTGCATTATAACTTGGATTATTCTCAGACCACGTACCCGTTCTGTTTCCATACGCAGCATTGGTGGTGGTAGTGGTAGCATTGGCAATATCTCCACAGCAAAGACCATCGCCCGACAGTGTTCGCACAAGCAAACGCGGGTTAGGTATCACATTGTTGCTGTTGCTCGCAGCACTTGTGCCGACATTATACATTTTTACCCTTACGCAATATTTCCAATCACCGTCAGTCGCGCTCGATTGGTATTTATTCAGTCCTTTGATGGTGTAGATGGCAAAAATCTGATTATCAGACCTGTACAGAAAAATTCCGTCAGTATTCACATTCATCAGTTGCCTGACAGTACCCGAGGCACGCCCGCCATTAACAGAACTCGGATTTTTTACAATGGTATAATTACCACCGTTTCCGGCACCGGTAGAGGGAACGATGTCGCCTGTGGTGTAGGTATAGGCGCTTGCATCTCTAACCGTAAAAGATTGCTCGGCAACGCCGCCGTAGTCAATGTCGTCCAAAGACCATCGGAGAGCCGTACTCGAGGCATCTTTGTTGGCAAAGGTTACGCGCCCCACTAATTGAGCAGGGCAACTTGAGCCGCAATTGGAAAGCGGTTCTGCAAAAAGAGTTGAAAAGGCGTTCATTGAAAGAATAATACACAATAACGCCACTCTGAAATGGGAGAAAGTTCTATTTTTCATCATATTATTATTTTGACAGTCAATTAAACCGCAAAGGTAGTTATAAATAATAAAAAACGAGACATTTGATTGATGATTTATTTTATGTTTTAGAACATAGTTTTTTCCGTATGGGCGTATTGCATACACGAGTGGTCGGAAGATTATTTTTAGGCACAGAGTGCCGTAAATATTTGTAGTAAATGATAAAATGATTAGT
>JAISJU010000070.1 GCA_031261165.1 Prevotellaceae bacterium | reverse complement strand
GGACAATCAGGCTGAAAGCCTGAAATCCAAATGATTACGCCCTTGCAGGGCTTGCGTTCGTTCTTTCATAAATCGTAGGGCGTTGCCCTACGCTATTGATTTACCCCTTTCAGGGGTTGTGCAACAAGCACTTTAACCGACTTCTCTTACCAAATTGCCGTCAGATTTATCTGACGGTATAAGAAAAAAGGGGATTGCGGGCTTGACCCGCAATGACAATACCACATAAAAAAACGAAAGGCAGTGCCTGTCGCAGGTACCACCAATCTTAACCTTAAACCTAATACTATAAAAATCTCAGTGGTAAAAGTAGACGTTTATGTGTTACAAAACATATATTCGCGGTTAAAAAAGCATATTCCTGATGTTAAAAAACACATTTTTGCCGATTTCTGATTTTTTCTGCATTTTTTGAGAACAATGTACCGCGTTTTTTACTACTTTTGCGAAAAATTTTGTGAAAATGGAAATTGATTGGTCAAACTTATCATTCGGTTACATCAAAACCGATTACAACGTGCGCTTTCACTACAAAGACGGCAAATGGAGTGATTTGGAAATCACCGATTCTGAAGAGGTTACAATGCACATTGCCGCTACTTGTCTGCATTACGGGCAAGCGGCTTTTGAGGGCTTGAAAGCATTTAAAGGGAAAGACGGCAAAGTCCGCATCTTTCGTATCAACGAGAACGCCAAACGCCTGCAATCGTCTTGCGAAGGCATTATGATGGCGAGACTGCCTCTCGAAAAATTTGAAGAGGCGGTTGTCCGCGCCGTGAAACTGAATGAGCGTTTCGTGCCGCCCTGTGAATCGGGCGCATCGCTCTATATCCGCCCCGTGCTGTTCGGCACAAGTCCGCAGGTGGGCGTGAAAGCGGCTACGGAATACACTTTTATTATTTTCGTAACGCCGGTGGGACCGTATTTTAAAGGCGGTTTCCAAACCACGCCGTTCTGCATCTTGCGCGAATACGACCGCGCCGCGCCACTCGGCACCGGCATTTTCAAAATCGGCGGAAACTACGCTGCCAGCCTCATTGCGGGCGAGCGGGCGCACGATTTGGGCTATTCCAACGTGTTTTATCTTGATGCAAAAGAGAAAAAATACATTGACGAATGCGGTGCGGCAAACTTTTTCGGCATCAAAGGCAATACCTACGTTACGCCGAAATCGACTTCCATTTTGCCGTCAATCACCAACAAAAGTTTAATGCAGTTGGCGGAAAGCATCGGTATGAAAGTGGAACGGCGACAGGTGCCGGTGGAAGAACTCGCCGAGTTTGAAGAGGCGGGCGCGTGTGGCACGGCTGCGGTTATCAGCCCGATTGAACGCATTGACGATTTGGATAAAAATATTTCCTACAAATTTTCAAAAGACGGAAAGCCGGGGAAAATTTGCACCAAACTGTATAATAAACTTCGCGCTATTCAATATGGCGATGAGCCTGATGTGTTCGGTTGGACAACGATTTTAGAATAATTTTTTTGAACGCAAATTACGCAGATTACGCAAATTCTCGCAATTTTGAAAATCTGTTTGAATTTTTATTTTGGAATATTATTTTTTTCCACCCCCTACCCCCGCCAGCGCAGGGCTGTTAAGTTCTTTGTAAAACGTACCGAACAATGTAAGTTCTGTCATTGCGGGCTTGGTTACTGAGCGAAGCCGAAGTATGACCCGCAATCTCCTGAAAAAAAGGGGATTCGGACTTTCGTCAGAATGACAGGATTGAAAAGGGGATTGCGGGTCAAGCCCGCAATGACAGAGAACTTAACAACCCTGCCCCGCCAGTGGGAGTAGGGGGTGGAAAAAAGTAAAAATTCAAAACAATTTCTTATAACAATCAACTTTTCTGAAATTTGCGAAAATTTGCGTAATCTGCGTAACTTGCGTTCAAACATAACAAAAAAAGCACTACTTTTACACGCTTTTTTTTCCAAAAAAAACTATCTCAGATGGAACAAGAAATACAACAAATTGATTTAGACGCCATTATCAAAGGGAAAGCACCTAAATTATATCAAATATTGCCACGTTTTGTAATGAATTGGCTGAAAAAACTGATACATCAAGAGGAAATTAACGATGTTATCCGCCGGCTCGGACACTTGTACGGCGTGGATTTTGCCAAAGCGTTGATTGCGGATTTCAATATCAATATTGAGGTCGAAGGTTTGGACAACTTGCCAAACGCCGAGCATCTTTGCACCTTTGCGAGCAATCACCCGCTCGGCGGACTTGACGGCGTGGCGTTGGCTGCCGTGCTGGGCGACCGGTATCCGAATATCAAACTCGTGGTGAATGACGTGCTGATGAATTTAGTGAATTTGGCACCTGTTTTTGTACCGATAAACAAATACGGCTCGCAGGGGAAAGACTCTGCCGGTACGTTGAACGAGACGTATGATTCTGACACACAAATAATTGTTTTTCCGGCGGGAATGGTGTCGCGCAAACAAAAGGGCGAGATTAAAGATTTGGTGTGGAAAAAGAATTTTATTGTAAAAACCATTCGTTTTCAGCGCGATGTGGTGCCGGTACTGTTTCAGGGGAAAAACTCGAAACGATTTTACCGTGTTGCCAAATGGCGCAAGTGGTTTGGATTGCCGAATATCGAACTGATACTTTTGCCCGATGAGTTGTTTAAAAACAAGAACGCGACATTCAAAATTACATTCGGAAAACCGATTTCGTGGGAAATTTTTGACGAGTCGGCGAGCCGCACGGAATGGGCGGATTATGTGAAGAATATTGTTTATGAACTATGATAAATAATTGAATAATCGAATAAATGAATAATTGAATAAATAGTTGTTCAATTACTCAATTATTCAGTTACTCAATTATTCAATTATTCAGTTATTCAATTATTTATGGAAAAGTCTATTATTCCCCCTGTGGAACGCGCTCTGCTGAAAGCGGAACTGACCAAAAACAAGTTGTTGCGCAAGACGAACAAAGCGAACAACGAAATTTACATTTTCACGGCGCACACTTCGCCTAATCTGATGTTGGAAGTCGGTCGGCTGCGCGAGTTGTCGTTTCGCGACAGCGGCGGCGGTACCGGCAACGAAATTGACACAGACGAGTTCGATTATATGAAAAAGCCTTACACACAGTTGATTGTGTGGGACCCGCAGGCAGAGGAGATTTTGGGCGGATACCGTTTTATTCACGGCTCTGACGTGGAATTTGACGAAAACGGACAACCGCGGCTGTCAACGGCGCATATGTACCATTTCACGGAAAAATTCAATAAGGAATATATGCCTTACACGCTGGAACTCGGCAGGTCGTTTGTGCAGCCGGATTATCAGTCGTCTAAAATGGGAACGAAAAGCCTTTTTGCGCTGGATAATCTTTGGGACGGATTGGGGGCATTGTCCATTGTGGTGCCGGACAGCAAGTATTATTTCGGAAAATTCACGATGTACCCGACTTTCAACCGCGAGGCGCGGAATATGATACTGTATTATATTCAAAAATATTTTCCCGACCACGACAATCTGGTTTATCCCATTGAGCCGATGGAATTGAATATTGACTATCCGCGTATGGAAACTTTGTTCAGCAGCGGGGATATGTTTTTGGATTACAAATTTTTAAACAAATCAGTTCGTTCTTATAAATGCAATATTCCGCCGTTGGTGAATGCTTATGTGAATTTGTCGCCGACAATGAAAAACTTTGGTTGTGCGGTCAATCACGAGTTTGCCGAAGTGGAAGAAACCTGCATTTTGGTAACGATTGCCGATATTTTTGAGGAAAAACGGAAACGATATATTGAAACTTTCCTGCAATCCGTGCCTAAAAATGTAATTCGACTGATGCGCAATCGCTGGATTAAGCGGAAATTCCGCAGAAAACCTAAAAATACGGGGCGACCGCAGATATTGTAAGAAATATTTTGTATATTTGCATTAAAATAATTATATCAATTTAACAGTACCCCTCATTTAACGCCGTTTTTTTCAATCGGCGTTTTTTTTGCGGACTTCATAAAAATGCTTACCTTTGTTGCCTGAAAAATTTTGCATATATGAACACAGAAGAAACCCCAAAGAAAAGCCTCAATTTCATTGAGCAAATGGTAGAAAACGACCTGCAAGAAGGGCGCAATGACGGGCGCATTCAAACGCGCTTTCCGCCGGAGCCAAACGGTTATCTGCACATCGGACACGCCAAAGCGATTTGCTTGGATTTCGGCATTGCCCAAAATTATGGCGGCGTGTGCAACCTCCGTTTTGACGACACCAACCCCACGAAAGAAGATGTCGAGTATGTTGATGCCATCAAAGAGGATATTCAATGGTTTGGTTATCAGTGGGGTAACGTGTATTACGCCTCCGATTATTTTCAGCAACTTTGGGATTTGGCGGTGCAAATGATAAAGGCAGGTTTGGCGTATGTAGATGAGCAAAGTTCGGAAGAAATTGCCAAACAGAAAGGCACGCCCACGCAGGCAGGCACGGAAAGTCCGTATCGCAACCGCCCTGTTGAAGAGAGTTTGACGCTTTTTCAAAAAATGAGCAACGGCGAGTTCCCCGAAGGCAGCCTCACGCTACGCGCTAAAATAGATATGGCATCGCCGAATATGCACTTTCGCGACCCGATAATGTACCGCATCATCACTTCGCACCCGCACCATCGTACGGGCTACACGTGGAAAGTGTATCCGATGTACGACTTTGCACACGGGCAGTCGGACTATTTCGAGGGCGTTACGCACTCGCTTTGCACGCTCGAATTTGAGGTGCATAGACCGCTGTATGATTGGTATATAGACAAACTCATTTTAATTGAAAATGGAAAATTGAAAATTGAAAATGACAGTTGTCCGTCAGATAATTTTCAATTTTCAATTCTCAATTCTCAATTAATGTATCGCCCGCGCCAAACGGAATTTAACCGCCTGAACATCACTTATACCGTGATGAGCAAGCGGAAAATGCTGCAACTCATACAGGAAGGGCTGGTGAGCGGTTGGGACGACCCACGTATGCCGACCATTTGCGGGCTGCGGCGGCGCGGTTATACGCCTGCGGCAATTCATAATTTTGTGGATAAAATCGGTTATACCAAATTCGATGGGGTGATTGATTATGCCTTGCTCGAACATTCCGCCCGCGAGGTGTTGAATGCCACTGCCACACGCATTTCAGTCGTTTTAGACCCTGTAAAACTGACGATTACCAACTATCCAGAAGGGCAAACAGAATTGCTTGAGGCAATCAATAATCCCGAAAACGAGGCGGAAGGCACGCACGAGGTACATTTTTCAAAACATCTGTACATTGAGCGCGAGGATTTTAACGAAAACCCGCCCAAAGGCTATTTCCGCCTCTCGCCGAACAACGAGGTGCGTCTGAAAAATGCTTACATCATTAAATGTACCGATTTCCGAAAAGACGAGAATGGCAATGTGGCAGAGATTTTTGCCGAATACCTGCCGCAAACCAAAAGTGGCTTGCCCGAAAGCAACCGCAAAGTGAAAGGCACGATACATTGGGTTGATGCGGAAAAGAATTTGCCCGCCGAAGTGCGTTTGTACGACAAACTTTTCACGGTCGAAAATCCTTCGGAAGACGAGCGCGATTTCCGCGAGTTGCTAAACCCCGATTCGCTGAAAGTGATTAGCAACGCCCGTGCCGAACTCTTTGTGAAAGATGCCAAACCGTTGCAAAACCTTCAATTCCAACGCATTGGCTATTTCAATGTGGATTTGGACAGCACGGCGGAACACTTGGTTTTTAACCGGACTGTTTCTTTGAAAGATGGATTTAAACAAAAAAAAGCGGCATAAGCCGCTTTTTTTTTGTGTTTAGTATTTAGTGTTTCTCCTTAATCAGAAACACCACCCGCCTATTTATCTTCCTGTTTGCCTCACCATCATTAGCCACTATCGGTGTCGATTCACCTTTCGAGGCAGCAACCAAATTGTCGCCATTGAAGCCCTTGCTTATCAGGTACTCGCGAACTACCTCGGCGCGTTTCTGAGCCAAATTCATATTGAA
>JAISJU010000018.1 GCA_031261165.1 Prevotellaceae bacterium | reverse complement strand
TATTTATATACTTGGAAATAAGGTTGTTGCTTATGTATAGAGAACCAATGACAGTACAGGAAATAGCCACGTTCTATGGCATTTCTCGTGAACGAGTGTGCCAAATTTTAAAGGATGCGCTCGAAAAATTACGCAACAATCCCGATTGTCAGTGTTTGCGGGAATATCTGGGGGGATTTTAAATATATCCCTGCAAAAAAACTGTGTATCAGGGCATTGGAATGGGAAAAACAGAAATAATTTTTGCCCCCCCCTGAATGATTTTGTAAAATATGTCAAAAAAAGTCGTACCTTTGTACTCGAATTGAAAGGCAAGACCTGCGAAGCCGTGAGAGCAGGATGGAAAATTAAAGGAAAGAAATATGGCATCAAAATTCTTTACTAACGAAGACCAAAACACGCTACTCAACAAGATTAAGGGCGTGTTTGAACACAAACAAATTCATTTTTTCGATGCACTTGTGGGCTATTTTCGCGCGAGTGGCTATTTTCAAGTGCGACCGTTTGTTGAGAAAGCCGCCGAAATTCGTGTCCTTGTCGGCATAAATATTGATGAAGCGGTGTATGATGCCAATAAACTCGGCTTGCTTTTCACCGGCGACGAAGGCAAAAGCGTTGATAAATACATTGAAAACCTCAAACGCGATATTCAAACCGCAAAATACAATAAAACCGTTGAAGATGGGATGTTGCAGTTTATCAATGATTTGATAGAACAAAAAGTGAAAATTCGCGTCTATCCCAAACAAAATCTGCACGCCAAAATCTATATTTTTCGCGAAAAAGAAAAACACGCTCACGGCTACGGTTCGGTGATAACCGGTTCAAGTAATTTGACGGACAACGGCTTGCAACGCAATTTTGAGTTCAACGTGGAACTTCGCGATGATGCCGACATTGACTTCGCTGTTGAAACATTTGAAAAACTATGGGAGCAAAGCATTGAAATTGACCGTGAGTTTGTAGAAAAACTGAAAACCGAAACCTATCTTAATGACACTTTTACGCCATTTGAAATTTACTACAAATTCCTGATTGAATATTTTGGCAAAAGTGTGGAATATGACCCCAATTCGTTGCGCGATATGCCGAGAGAATACAAAAAACTTTCGTATCAGGCAGATGCGGTAAGCGATGGCTATGCGAAGTTGGAAAAACACAACGGCTTTTTCTTGTCTGATGTTGTGGGATTGGGCAAAACGGTTGTGGCAGCACAAATTGCAAAGAACTTTTTCTATCACAACGGTTTCCCCGATTATTTGAGTAAGACATTGGTGATTTGTCCGCCTGCACTGCACGACAACTGGAACGAAACCTTTGAAAACTTTGGTATCAACGACTTCAAAATTGTTACCAATGGAAGTTTGCACAAAATTTGCGATGCAAAAAAATACGATTTGGTGGTTATTGATGAGGCACATAAATTCCGCAATGACACCGCTGAAATGTACAACGCACTCCAAAAAATCTGCAAAACACCCACACGCAGAGGCACGCAGAAAAAGGTGATGCTTGTTTCGGCAACACCGCTCAACAATCGTCCCGAAGATATTGCCAATCAGGTTTATCTGTTTCAGGATAAAAAGGATTCTACGCTCGAAATCAGCAATTTGCAACATTATTTTGCACCGAAAATTCAGCAATACAAAGCGTTAAAAAAAGAAACCGATGTCAGAAAAATGGCTGCGGGAGTGAAAAAATTGTATGATGATATTCGCTTAATGGTTGTTGAGCCGCTGACTGTCCGTCGCACTCGCACCGACCTGCTTGAAAATGAGGCATATAGAAAAGATTTGCAGGAACAGGGCATTTCGTTTCCTGTGGTAAAACAGCCACATAAAATTTTCTATCAACTTGATACAAAGTTAGAAACGCTTTACGACAAAACAATAAAATGCTTAACCGGGGGGATTGCGGGTCAAGCCCGCAATGACGGTGGCGGACTTACTTACTACCGTTATCAGGCAATAAAATTTCTCGTGCCTGAAAAGAAAAAGAAATACAAAAATGCCGATTTGGCATCCTTGCAGTTGCAACATATTATGAAAACCTTGCTTGTGAAGCGATTGGACAGCAGTTTCTTTGCTTTCCGTCAGTCGTTGGAACGCTTTGCACAGGCAACGGCAAATATGGTCAAAATGTTTGAAGATAACTGCATTTTTATTGCTCCAAATCTGAATGATTATATTGAGCAAAACAAAGAAGACGAACTTTTGCAACTGCTTATCAATTTGCAGGACAGCGACCCGACCATAGAAATTTGCACTGCTGCCGACTTTGAAGAAGGTTTTCTTGACGGTTTAAAAAATGATTTGGACATTTTGCAAAATCTTGTCAATGAGTGGAAAAAGGTGAACACAGACCCCAAATTGGATGTTTTTATTCAACACCTTACCCGTCATTCCCGCGAAAGCGGGAATCCCCTGAATAAGATTGCGGGTCAAGCCCGCAATGACGGTCGTACAATCAAAGATGTTCTTAACAAAGAAGGCAAACTCGTTGTCTTTTCCGAATCGCAGGAAACTACCGACTATCTTTTTGAAGAATTGAAAAAAGCAGGTTTTGATAAAATATTGGTTTGCAGTAGCAAAAATCGCAAAAATCAATTTCCACTCATTCGTGAAAATTTTGATGCCAACATTCCAAAAAACGAGCAGAAAGACGATTACAACATTGTGATTTCTACCGAAGTGTTGGCAGAAGGCGTGAATATGCACCGTGCCAATGTGGTTGTGAATTACGACACGCCTTGGAACTCTACGCGACTGATGCAGCGTATCGGGCGAGTAAACCGTATCGGCAGCACGGCAGAAGAAGTGCATATTTTCAACTTTTTCCCCACCGCCAAAGTGGAAAGCGATATAGAATTGCAAAAAAAGGCAATACTAAAATTGCAGGCGTTTCACTCCGCTCTCGGCGAAGACAGCCAGATTTATTCCGACGAGGAAATTGTAGAAAGTTTCGGACTTTTTGACAAATCGGCAAAAGAAGAAAAAGACGAGAAACTGAAAATCCTGCTTGAACTTCGTAAATTCAAAGACGAAAATCCCGAATTGTTTAAACAAATCAAAAATATGACTTTGCGAGCAAGAACAGGACGTGCCTCGACTACGCTCGGCAACCTGTCTGAAAAATTGTCAGATGCTACCGTCGCTTTTATTCGCAGTGAAAAGCGAAACTCGTTTCTGCTTGTGCAGGGCGACGGCGAGCCGCAGGAACTCACTTTTTTGCAGGCAGAAGAAATTTTCCGTGCCAGCAAAATTGAAAAATCCGTTCCACTCACCGAAAATCACCATACACAGGTGGAAAAAGCCATTTCGCTGTTCAAAGTGCAGTTAGAAATGGAAAAGCAATCGGAACGGGCGGTAGTTGTTTCACAAAGTCCGCAGGAAAAACAGGCATTGACTTATCTTGATGCGGTGATTAACTTTTCAATATCACAAAATCTTGCCAATGAGCAAGAAAAAGAATTATTATCTTTGGCAAAAGAGGCAATAAATTTGGGAAAATTCCAAAAATTGGCAAAGGAAATCGCCAAGTTGTATAAAGACCTGAAAAAAGCATCTATGCCACCGGCGCAACAACTTGAAGCAATAATAAAAATCGCCAAAAAATATCCATTGCAAGATGACGTTTCGACAAACTCAACGTCTGATGACGAAACAGAAAAGAAAAGCGAATTTTTGCCAGAGATAATTATTAGTGAGAGTTTTAAATAACAATCGTAATATGACACAACAGGAATTTCAACAACCTTACAACCGCCAAGCGTGGCAAACAGAACTGCAAAATATTTTTGGCAGTCAAATACAATTTGAAGCACAACCCGAAAATGTAGTGCTTAACTTGCAAAATTCGCCCGCAAAATCAATTCAGCGTTTTGCCTCCATAAAACTTGCTGACGGCAAAAACCGTGCTGTATTAGACAACGCAGTTGCCGAAAATGTAAAAATTGCCAAAAATCGCGTAGGATTGCGTGAACTTGTCGCCCAATTCATCGACCACGCACGTTATCACGGCATTTTGGCGTTTTACCATTGTAGAGACGTGGCATGCCGCGTCTCTACGGGTGAATATCGTTTGTCCTTCATCAGCAGCGAACCCAAAATTGACGCCGAAACAGGTGAATTTTCCATTGAACAGACCGCCCCAAAACGTTTCACCTACATTCTTGGCGAAAACGTTCCCTGTCGCACTTTCAGCGACCGAATGCAAAAAATCGCCGAAAAACGCGGCAACATCGCTTTGGACGACGTTAAGGACGCCTTCGCGGTTGAAACTCTAACCAAAGAGTTTTACTCCGAACTCTCGAACTGGTATTTCTGGGCATTGCAAAATGTGCAGTTTCCGCAAGGCGACAACGAAGTGTCTGTCATTCGCCTTATTACCCGACTGATGTTTGTGTGGTTTATCAAACAGAAACACTTGCCAACCCGTCATTGCGGGCTTGACCCGCAATCCCCACAATCATTAATCCCCAATGAAATTTTTGAAAAAGAAACACTCGGAAAACTACTGAACTACAAGGATAAAACAAGAAGCACCTACTATAAGGCAATTTTGCAAAATCTCTTTTTTGCCACGCTTAATACCGAAATGGGCGACAAACGAAAATTTGTCAATCGGCAAAGCGGCATTCAGGGATTTTTCCGCTACGAACGGTTTTTTAATGACAAAGAAAAATTTGTGGAGTTAATGAAAAATATTCCTTTTCTCAACGGCGGACTTTTTGAAAACCTTGATAAAAATGTGGGCGAAGAAAACGAAATCCGTATCGACTGTTTTTCAAACCGATTGGATAAAGAGGAATTGCTGAAAGTTCCTGATTTTCTATTTTTTAGCGAAGAAAAACAAGTCGATTTGAACACCACCTACGACACAAAAGGAAAAACCTATAAAGTGCGCGGACTGATAGATATTCTGCAAGCATATAATTTTACGATTGAAGAAAATACGCCTGACGACATTGAAGTGGCACTCGACCCCGAACTGTTGGGCAAAGTGTTTGAAAACCTTTTGGCAAGTTTCAATCCCGAAACGCAAACCACCGCCCGCAAACAGACAGGCAGTTTCTACACGCCCCGCGAAATTGTGGATTATATGGTGGAAGAAAGTTTGAAAGCATATCTTCTGTCTGAACCGGGATTTCCACAAGATTCAAAAGATTTTCAGGATTATAAAACGCTTGTTGAATATTTATTCTCGACTCAAAATCTTGATAATCAAGAAAATCTTAATAAAATCGCGGTTCAGACAATCATTCAGACGATTCAGGCAGCGAAAATCCTCGACCCCGCCTGCGGCTCCGGCGCGTTCCCGATGGGTGTGTTGCAAAAAATGGTGCAAATACTGCAAAAAATTGACCCCAAAAACGAACTCTGGAAACAGCGGCAACTCGCTCTCGCCGAAAAAATTGAGGACGAAAAAGCACGTGAATTTGCCGTCAATAACATCCAAGAAGCCTTTGAAGAGAACGAACTCGATTACGGGCGAAAACTTTTCTTGATTGAAAATTGTATTTTTGGCATTGATATTCAGCCGATTGCGGTTCAAATTTCCAAATTACGATTCTTTATTTCGCTTGTGTGCGAACAAACGCCAAATGCCGAAAAACCTAATTTGGGTATCCGCCCCTTGCCCAATCTCGAAACCAAATTTGTAGCGGCAAACTCGCTTATCGGTCTCGAAAAACCCTTGCAAATGACTTTTGGAATGGACCAAATAGAGCCACTCGAAAAAGAACTTGCCGAAGTGCGACACAAACATTTCAGCGCCCGCACACCCGAAACAAAACGCAAATACCGCGAAAAAGATGCCGACCTTCGCACCCAAATAGCCCAAAAACTCAAAGAAATCGGATTTAACAACTCCACCGCCGAGAAAATTGCCTCGTGGAATCCCTACGACCAGAACACATCCTCCCCCTTCTTCGACCCCGAATGGATGTTCGGAATAACGCCAGCCGTCATTGCGGGCAACGACCCGCAATCACCCGTTCCCAACCGTCATTGCGGGCTTGACCCGCAATCCCCCGAAACAGGTTTCGACATTATTATCGGCAACCCTCCATACGTGCAACTGCAAAACAACGGCGGCGCACTTGCCAAACAATTTGAAAATTGCGGCTACAAAACTTTTGCCCGCACCGGCGATATTTACTGTCTGTTCTACGAGCGCGGCTGGCAACTCTTGAAACCGCAAGGACACCTCTGCTTTATCACGTCAAATAAATGGATGCGGGCGGGTTATGGCGAAAACACGCGCCGTTTCTTTGCCGAAAACACCAATCCCACGTTGCTTATCGACTTTGCAGGCGTCAAAGTGTTCGACAGCGCTACCGTCGATGTGAATATTTTAATGTTTCAGAAGGATAAAAACCGACAGGAAACTTCTGCCTGCATCGTCAAAAAATCAGGTATAAAAGATTTGGGCGTTTTTGTTAGACAAAATGCCGTGCCGTTTGTTACCCGTCATTGCGGGCTTGACCCGCAATCCCCTGCAAATGGCGACTCTTGGGTAGTGTTATCGCCTATCGAACAACGCATAAAGCAGAAAATCGAGGCAGTTGGCACTCCATTGAAGGAATGGGACATTAACATTTACCGTGGAGTTTTGACAGGCTTCAACAAAGCTTTTATAATAAACGGAGCAACAAAAGCCGAATTGATTGCAGCCGACCCAAAATCTGCCGAAATTATACGACCTATTTTACGCGGCAGGGACATAAAAAGGTATGGTTATGACTTTGCCGATTTGTGGCTCATCAATACACACAACGGTTACACCCGTCATTGCGGGCTTGACCCGCAATCCCCTAAAAATGAAAAAGTTCCACCTGTAAACATAAACGATTATCCCGCCGTCAAGCAGCATTTGAATTCTTACTGGACACAAATTGAAAAACGTCAAGACCAGGGCGATACGCCATACAATTTGCGGAATTGCGCGTATATCGAGGATTTTTATAGACAGAAAATAGCGTGGAATAGAATTGCAAGTGAGAAATTATTTTCTTTGGTTGACGAAGGCATTTTTATACAAGACAGTATGCACTTTTTTACGGGCAATCATCTAAAATTCTTGTGCGCAATATTAAACTCAAAACTGTTTGTTTGGCTAATGTATCTAATTGTGGGAGATGCGGCAGGCGGCAATGCGGGCAATGCCGATAATGTCAAGAATCTCACCATTCCGATACCAAATACCGAAATCGAGCAACGAATAGAAAAATTATTACAAAACAAAGATTATCAGGCGATAGACAATGTGGTTTATAAACTATATGGTTTGACGGAATCGGAAATAAATTTTATTGAAAATATGTAAACTATTCGTAATGAGTCCACATACTTAGAATTTTAATGTAGCCTTCCGATTCAAAAACTTCGTAAACAAGTCGATGTTGCTTGTTTATTCTGCGAGAATATTTATTATCTCTCGGAGGTTGCAGTTTTTCGTAAGGAGGTGGATTTTGAAAGGGATTATTGGTTAAAATATCCAACAAATCACTGACCTTATCTTTATACGCAGATTTTAGGACTGTATCCCTTTGTTTTAGCGCGTAATTTGAAAATTCGATAGTCCACATATTATTCTTTCCAAAAAGTTTCTTTATCATAAATCTGACCTGAGCCTATTGGCTCTGCTGCTGCCGCATCAATTTTTTCCCAATATCCCGGAATTTGATCAAAGTATTCTTGGTCGCTCGCGAACGAATCACCGTCCAAACTCACAACTCGATTGTCAATTCTTATCGGAATACGTTGTTCATTGGCAATTTTTGTGATGAAAATTCGCAAACAATCGCTTAAATTTAATCCCTGAGATGCCGCTACTTTCTCTGCTTTTTCTTTAACAGTTTTATCTAACCTTGTTGCTACCTGTATTGTCATAACTTATCCTTTTGTTGTCGAATGTTATTAAATGATTTTATTTGAATGCAAATATACAACATTTATTTGAAATATGCAAATTTATTTCTCAATAAATTTTATTTCTTCGTCAGTTAGTTGATATAACTTACATATTGACAATTCCTTTGCATTAAAATCAAATTCGGAAAAGTTTTTAGGAACAGGCAAGTTTTCTAAAAACTTTTTCTTATATCTGTAACCTTCTTCGCCAAGACCGCCACCTGCGTAAAATGTTTTGAAAAAATAAGTTACGGCTTTTGTGTGCAATGCGTGATAAAGAAATTCCAAATTTTCGCCGGTCATAATAAAAGTGGTCGCTTCGGGGAAAAATTCGCCTTGCTTGTCGAAATAAAATTGCGGCTCTCGCACTATTTCACTATACATTATTTTCTGTCTATAAAAATCCTCGGATTATATAGAGTGGCACATTGGTCATCCAACTTTCTTTGCGATAGTCGGAAAGCGAAGTGCGGATGGCGGTCTTCGGATGAAATTTTTCGCAATATGTTTTCAGACTTTTAGCCTGCAAATTTTCTTCTGCTTTCACTTCGATTGGCACAATTGCATCATCCTCGTTTTGAATCACAAAATCTATTTCCATTTGAGAATCAGGCGAAAAATAATAAACAGGAACATCTTCGATTAAATTAAGTTCTTGAAAAACAAACTGTTCCGCCAATGCTCCCTTGTATTCTGTGAATAAAGCATTTTTCTCGATAATTGTTTTTGCCTTCAAGTTCGACATCGCCCCGAGCAAGCCCACATCATTGTGATACAACTTAAAGGCAGCAAGTTCCTGATAGGCGATTAACGGCAATCCGGGTTTCGACAGGTTATATACTTTGTGCAGCAGTCCTGCATCGGTAAGCCATTGAATTGCAATCTCAAAATCTTTTGCTCTCGCGCCCTCTTTCATAACTCCGTAAATAAATTTTTTGTTCTCTTTTGAAAGTTGCGAGGGGATACTGTCCCAAACCATATTAATTCGAGGAACGACCTCTTTGGGAGCGTGTTTTGAGAAATCATTTTTATAATTCCTTAAAATTTCTTTCTGAATAGTTCTTACTTTTTTCCAATCTCTGTTTTCGGCAAAAGCGTTTACGGCAGCGGGCATTCCGCCCACATAGATGTAATAACGCAGAAACTCTTTAAACTTTTCGGTAAAAGACGGCAAAAAATCCCAAAGTTTTTCGTCTAAAATACGCGCCAGCCCGTTTTCGCCCATCGCGAGCAAAAATTCGTAAAACGACATCGGTTTAAGTTCCATCGTATTTACTTTGCCGACGGGAAACGATTCGCCCGGATGAATGTTTACGCCAAGCAGCGAACCTGCTGCAATGATTTGATACTGAGGAGCATTTTCGTGAAAATATTTAAGCACTGTTATGCCTTGCGGCGCCGATTGAATTTCATCAAAAACGATAAGCGTATCTTCGGGTATGATTTTTTTGTCGGAATAAAGTTCTATTTCCGTTATCAGCCGCTTTATATCGAAGTTTTGTGTAAACATCGCATTTGGCGCGTGTTTGTCGTCAAAATTGATGTAAATCATTTGCCGATATTCCTGTTTGCCAAACTCCTGAATGAGATAGGTTTTGCCTACCTGTCTTGCACCCAAAAATACAAGCGGTTTTTTATTTTTATCTAACTTCCAATTTATCAGTTGTTTAATGGATGTTCTATACATTTTTCTGAACGACTTTTTATTGAATTACTGCATTTTTTTGAACGACTTTCGACTGCAAAATTACACTTTTATTTTGAATTGAGCAAAATTTATTGAATTTCAATGTACCGGCCGCATTTAGTAGACACTGAAATTTTTTTTTTGATTAATTAATTATTAAAAGTGGACATTTTGAATTTTTTCAGTGAATTTGATTTTGCAAAAGTAGACATTTTTGTTCTT
>JAISJU010000005.1 GCA_031261165.1 Prevotellaceae bacterium | reverse complement strand
ACCGCGCCGTTCATCGTCATCGAAACGGACATTTTGTTGAGCGGAATGCCGTCAAACAGCACTTTCATATCTTCAACCGAGCAAATGCTCACGCCCGCTTTGCCCACATCGCCCACAACACGCTCGTGGTCGGCATCGTAGCCCCTGTGCGTGGCGAGGTCAAACGCCACCGACAAGCCTTTCTGACCGGCAGCAAGGTTTCTGCGATAAAAGGCGTTGGACTCTTCGGCGGTAGAAAATCCGGCGTATTGTCGGATAGTCCAGGGCTTGTTCACATACATCGTGGAGTATGGACCGCGCAGATATGGCGACAGTCCGGCGGCATAATTCAAATGCTCCATACCCTCCAAATCCTGTTTGTTATACACTTGTTTCACAGGAATGAGTTCCGGTGTGAGCCATTCTTCGCCTTTGCAAGCGCAATCGCAGGTTTTCCCTGCTTTTACCGACTTAATGTCGATTTCTTTGAAATTTGGTTTCATTTTTTTATTTTGAATTATAATTATTATGTTCTTAATCTCCGCAAATCGCGCTACGCTTGAAAGGTAGAACTTTTATTTGTAATACTTTCTTTTTAACCATAACGCCACATTAACTAATATAATTAACACGGGAACTTCAACCAAAGGACCAATTACGCCTGCAAATGCCTGTCCGCTGTTGATACCGAAAACGCCGATAGCAACGGCTATCGCCAATTCAAAATTGTTGCCTGCCGCTGTAAAAGAAACAGCCGCATCTTGCGAATAATCAGCACCCATTTTTTTACCGACAAAGAAACTTATAATAAACATTATCACAAAATATATCAGCAACGGCACGGCAATTAGCAAAACATCTAACGGAATTTGCACAATCAATTGCCCTTTCAAACTGAACATCAGCACAATAGTAAAAAGCAAAGCGATTAAAGTAATCGGCGAAATGAAGGGAATAAATTTATTCCAATACCAATTTTTACCTTTTATTTTAGTTAAAATTGTTTGGCACAATATGCCAAAAGCAAAAGGAATACCGAGATAAATACCCACGCTTTGCGCAATTTGCCCTATTCCTATATTCACTTCCAACCCTGAAATACCGAAAATAGGCAGTAAAACAGACACGAAAAAATAAACCAAAACGCTGTAAAACAGCACTTGAAAAATGCTGTTCAACGCCACCAAACCCGCTGCATATTCGCGGTTTCCGCCTGCCAATTCGTTCCACACAATGACCATCGCAATACATCGCGCAGAGCCGATTAAAATCAGCCCAATCAGATATTCAGGGTAATCGCGCAGGAACAAAACGGCTAAACCGAACATCAGCAAGGGGTCAATAAGCCAATTCAGCAAAAGCGAAGCCGTAATGATTTTTCGGTTTTTGAACACGCTTTTCATTTGATTGTAGCGCACTTTTGCCAACGGCGGAAACATCATTAAAATCAAGCCAACGGCAAGCGGAATATTGGTTGTGCTGCTTGATAAATTATTGATAGCCGTTGCCGTATCAGGCAGAAAATAACCGACAGCAACACCTGTTATCATTGCTAAAAAAATCCAAAGTGTAAGGTAGCGGTCAAGAAAACTCAAACGCTTGCGGCTTTGTGCTGTATTATTATTTGTATTCATTTTGATAAATTATTCTGAATAAAATCTTTGCAAAATTCTTTAATCATATCTCTAACTCGTTGAAATTCTGTAAAAATTTCCGTTTCTATTCCCTGAAATTTGGCAGGGTCGGGGAAATTTTCGTGCAGTTTTTTTGCTTTTGACGGAAAGTAAGGACAATTCTCTTTTGCGTTGTCGCAAACGGTTATCACATAATCAAAATCAATGTTTTTGTATTCATTCACATTGTTTGAAGTATGGGCTGATATGTCAATTTCGTCATCTTTCATCACTCTCACAGCCAACGGATTAACGCCGTGCGTTTCAATTCCTGCGCTGTAAATTTCAGCGTTTTTATTGGCAAAATATCGCAAATAGCCCTCTGCTATTTGGCTGCGGCAACTGTTGCCTGTACAAAGCACAAGAATTTTGGGGTTACTTTTTTGTTGCATAATATTAGTTTTTGCCTTTTCGAGCGGTTAATATTCTATTGATTTTTTCTAATTTTCCAAAAAATATTGCGTAATTATTTGGTTGTTTCCAAAAAGTGTATTATCTTTGTAGTCAGAAATTTCACCTTGTATAAGCGCAGGTATTGCCGGACGACTTTTATTACAGGGTGTTTTCTTTTTTCAGGAACATCACATCTATCTTGCTGATACTGTACTGAATATGTCGCCCATCGTTTTTTATTTTGAATGATTAGAATATTCAAAACCGCACCACTCTCGGCTCGCCCGCAAACGAATAAAAAGTAGCCACTGCATCTTTCAAATAAAACACCGCCGTTTTGTCGTCATTGGCAGCGTACATTGATTTCAGGCTCGGATAGTCTTCAAGCATTTTTTCTTTGGGCGTGAGGTGGTCGTCTGCTACGGCGGTTGCCTCAACGCGAATCCATTGCGTGCCAATCGTTGCCGATATTTCGATTTTAGGGTTAGCAATCAACTGTTTATACACATTTTTCAGTTTGCTTGTTTGAAAATACAATTTATTTTCAAAATCAAGAATAGTGCCGAAAGGACGTACACGCGGCTGTTTGTCGTCTGTGGTGGCGAGGTAATAGGTAGCACTCGCTTTTAAAAAATCATAAACTTCTTTCATAGTTTTTGTATTGTTATATTTTTGAAACGGCAAAGGTAATAAATAATGTATATTCGCAACGAAATTTTTGCCAAAAACTTAATTTTTGCAGGCAGAATAAAGCGTACAAACGCCAAATGTCAGTTTTTTGAACTGTGCATCTGCAAAACCGTTTTTTGTCAAAATTTCCACCATTCGGGCGTTTTGCGGAAAGGCGGCAATGGATTCCGGCAAATAAGAATAAGCCGCTTTGTTGCGCGAAAAAATGCGTCCGACAAAGGGTATCAGTTTGGCATACAGGCGATAAAGTTGTTTCATCGGAAAATATTCGGGTACGGACATCTCGAGTATCATCAACCGACCTTTCGGACGAAGAATGCGCAAAATCTCTTGCAATCCCTTGTCAATATCCTCAAAATTGCGAATGCCGTAAGCCATAATCGCCGCATCGAAACTGTCGCTTTCCAAGCCTGAATGCGTGCAATCGCGCTGCTCAAAACGGATATTCATACCCACCGTTTTTTTCCTGCCTATTGCCATCATTTTTTCGGAAATGTCAATGCCGAGAATTTCCTGCGGACGGAGTCTGCGGCAGGCGGTTATCGCCAAATCGCCGGTGCCGGTGGCGATGTCGAGGATTTTTTGCGGCGCAAACGCTTTCAGGGTGTCAATGCCTTTTTTCCGCCAATAGCGGTCTATGCCGAAAGAAAGGGTGCGGTTGAGCAAATCGTAATGTTCGGAAATCTCGTCGAACATTTTGGCTATCAGGTTGCTCTTGGGTGCGTTCTCGCTGTTTTGCGGCACAATTTTTTCTACTGTGTATGCCATTAAAAATTTATTTGAAAAATGGACTGCAAATTTACAACAGATTTTTTACTTTTGCACAAAAAAAACGATGGTTAGGAAAAACTCTTTTCAAGCGTGGCTGTTGGCTACGCGCCCGAAGACTTTGGTAGCGGCGGCAATGCCTGTTTTGGTCGGCACGGCGTTGGCGGTGCGCGATGGCGGTTTTCGTTGGCAGGCGGCAGTGATTTGCTTTGTTTTTGCTGTTGTGGCGCAGGTCATTTCCAACTTTGCCAACGATTATTTCGATTACAAAAAAGGCGCGGACACAGCAGAACGCTTGGGTCCCAAACGCGCCGTTGCCGAAGGGTGGGTTTCGCCCCGCGCAATGTTGCGGGTAACGCTGGCGTTGTTGGCGGCGGATATGCTGTTGGGCTTGTCGCTGTTGTTTTACGGCGGTTGGTGGTTAATCGCGGTGGGCGCGGCGGTGGCAGTGTTTGCGCTTGCCTATTCGGGCGGGCGGTATCCGCTGGCGTATCACGGTTGGGGCGATGTGTGCGTATTCGTGTTTTTCGGCATTGTGCCGGTGGGTTTTACCTACTATGTGCAGGCGTTGCAATGGACTTTACCCGCTACGCTCTGCGGCGCGGCAATGGGTTTGGTCATCATCAACATTCTGGTAGCCAACAACTATCGCGACCGTGAGCAGGACAAACAGGCAAACAAACGGACAAGCATCGTGATTTTCGGTGAGAAATTTGGGCGATATTTTTATCTATTCAATGGCGTTTTCGCCGTACTTTGTTGCCAATATTTTTGGTATGAAAAGACGGTTTGGGCAGCCGTTTTGCCTGTTATTTATCTGTTTTTCCACATTGCTGCTTGGCGCGAAATAACGAAAGTTTCCGTTTTGGAAAAATCGGCGCGGAATGTGCTTGTTTTTGGTATATGCTTGGCTGCGGGCTTACTGCTATAAAAAAAGTTATTTTTTTTCGGAAATTCTTACTATAATCAAAAAAGTATTGTACTTTTGCAGTATTAATTCAAAACTAAAATAAAAACACAATGAAAAAATTTTTAAAAATAACCGGAATAACAGTAGCAGTCATCTTTTTGATACTGCTCGTTGCCCCTTTCCTTTTTCAGGGAAAGATTATCGAAGTGGTGAAAACCGAAACGAATAAAATGCTGAATGCCAAAGTTGATTTCAGCGATTTAAGCCTCAGTTTCATTCGCAATTTCCCCAATGCGTCTGTTACGATTGACGATTTTACCGTTGTCGGAGTAAATGAATTTGAGGGCGACACGCTCGCGGCTTTCGACCGTCTGCGGGTAGTGGTGGATATTAAAAGCCTGTTTGGCGACCAAATTGTGGTCAATCGCATCTTGCTGAAAAAGCCGAAGATCTACGCCAAAGTGTTGGCTGACGGCAAAGCGAATTGGGACATTATGAAACCCGACACCGTTGCCGTTGAAACGCCCGAAGACACGACCACATCGGCGTTTGCACTGCAGCTCAAAGATTTGACCATCGAAAACGGTTATCTCGTTTATGAGGATTTGCAGGGCAATATGAAAGCCCTTGTGGATAACCTCAATTTCTCGCTATCCGGCGATATGACGCAGGACATTACCACGCTGAAAACGCTTACGGACATTGAAAAAATCAATTTCCTGATGGACAACACGGCGTACCTGAAAGATGCGAAATTCGATGCCAAAATTGATGTGCAGGCGGATTTGAAAAATATGAAATTCACGCTGACCGAGAACGAGTTGCAACTGAACGACATCAAACTCAACCTTGACGGCTGGGTGGCGATGCTCGAAAACGGTTTTGATATGGATTTGAAACTCGGTACGCCGCAAACCTCTTTCAAGAGCCTGCTGTCGATGATTCCCGCCATTTATGCCAAAGATTTTGAAACGATACAGACCAAAGGCGATTTGAAACTTGATGCGTGGGCAAAGGGTGTGATGGTGGATAGCCTCTATCCGGCTTTCAACGTGAAACTCGGCGTTGCCAATGCGTGGTTTAAATATCCCGATTTACCGAAATCGGTTGATAATATCAATATTGATGCCGAAGTCAGCAATCCGGGCGGCATTTTGGATTTAACCACCGTAAATGTACGCAAATTCCATTTTGAAATTGCCAAAAACCCCTTTGATATTCGCTTTTTGGGAAAAACGTTTATGTCTGATTTGCAGTTTGAATCGGGCGCAAAAGGCACGCTGAATTTAGACGATGTAAAGGAAATTTATCCGCTCGAAGATATGACCGTTTCAGGTGTTCTGAAAGCCGATGCGGAGGCTGCCGGACGTATGTCGCAAATCGAAAAGGAACAGTATGAGGCGATAAAGGCAAAAGGCGATTTGACACTCAGCAATTTCACTTACACCACAAGCGACTTGCCGCCGGTAAAAATCACTACGGCGCACCTGAATTTCACACCCAAATATGCCAACCTCAGCAACTTGGATATGAAAATGGGCAACAGCGATTTTCAGGCAAACGGCAAATTGGAAAACTACATCGCCTACATTCTGAAAGACGAAACGCTGAAAGGCGAACTCAACCTGACTTCTACATTAATTAATGTCAATGATTTCACAGGCGAAGATGACGCGGCTGCACCCGCCCAACAGGAAACGGCAAAACCCGCCGAAACCACCGCTGCAAGCACCGATACTGCCGCCATAGAAGTGCCGAAAAACATCAGTTTCAAACTGAATGCCAACATCAAAAAGGTAACTTTTGACAATATTGTTTTGGATAATGTGAAGGGCATTATCCGCACCGAAAATGGCAAATTGAGTTTCAATAACATTGCAATGAACGCTTTTGGTGGCGCAATGAATGCAGACGGTTTTTACAGCACAGAAGACCCCACCAATCCGAATGTGGATATGAAACTGAAAATCAGCGATGTGCTTTACACCGAGATTTACAAGCAAATGGATATGGTAAAACAACTCGCGCCGATTTTTGAAAATATGAGCGGCAAATTCTCGCTCGATTTCGACTTTGTGTCGCAGTTGGACAACACGATGTCGCCCGTTTACAACTCCATCAACGGCAACGGTGTGCTGACCTCCAAAGATTTAAGCGTGTCAAACCTCAAAGCACTTGACGCACTCTCCGGCGCACTGAAAAACGACAAACTGAAAACATTGAGCGCAAAAGACGTGAAAATAAAATTCACGGTGAAAGACGGTCGCGTGGCAACCGAGCCGTTTGACATCAAAACTCCTTACGCCGATTTGCAAGTTTCAGGCTCTACGGGTCTTGACCAAACCATTGATTACAAAACGGATATAGTTCTTCCGCAAAGCCTTTTGAACGGCGTTAAACTGCCTGAAAACGTGAAGGACATCAAAATGAAAGTTACCGCCAACATTGGTGGCACTTTTACCAAACCGACCGTGAAACTCGGTGCTGCCGAAACGCTTGGCAATCTCAAAGATTTGGCAAAAGAAGAACTGAAAAGCAAAGTGAATGAGGGCATTGACAAACTTTTGGCAGAGGCGCAAAAACAGAAAGCCGCGCTGATTTCTGTTGCGCAAAAACAGGGCGACAACCTGCGCAGTCTGGCACAGCAGCAGGGCGACAACCTCGTTGCCGAAGCCAAAAAGCAAAGCGATGCCTTGGTTGCCAAAGCCTCCAATCCGATAGCCAAAGTGGCTGCCCAGAAATCGGGCGAGGCACTCGTGAAAGAGGCGCAGAAAAAAGCCAACGATTTGAATAAAGAGGCAGACAATCAAGCAAATAAACTCATTAATTCTGCAAACGAACAAGGCGATAAACTCATAAAAGAGGCAGAAAAAAAGAAAATGTAAATCAAATTAATTTGCTAATTTTTAATTTGCTAATTTGCAAATAAATAATGTGCTAATGAACGGCAGTATTAGCAAATTAAAAATTAGCAAATTAAAAATTAGCACATTATTTATTAGCATATTAGCACATTAAAAGTTATGTCAAAAACAGGAAAGTCGGCGGTTGTGTTGTTGTCCGGCGGGCAAGACTCAACCACCTGCCTTTATTGGGCGAAAAAACATTTCGAGAAAGTGTATGCCATTGGTTTCCGTTACGGACAGCGGCACGAGTTTGAGGTGGAATTAGCACAGAAAATCGCCGAACAGGCAAGCGTGCCATACGTTATTCACGAAATCCAAACGCTGAAAAAGTTGAGCCGCAACTCGTTGACAAACAGCGATATTGCGATGGACGCAGAAAAACCAGCGGACAGTTTGCCAAACACTTTTGTACCCGGTCGGAATATGATTTTTCTGAATTATGCCGCCGTTTATGCCTACTCTTTGGGTGTTCATAATATTGTAACAGGCGTTTCGCAAGCCGATTACAGCGGTTATCCCGATTGTCGAAACACGTTTATCAAGTCTGTGAATGCCTCGTTGAACTTGGCGATGGACTACGAATTTGAGATACACACCCCACTGATGTGGTGTGACAAAGAGGCGGTTTGGCAGTTGGCAGACGAACTCGGCGTGTTCGACATTGTCCGCACGCAAACGCTGACTTGCTACAACGGCGTCCCTGCCGATGGTTGCGGGCATTGTCCGGCTTGCACTTTGCGGGCTAAGGGGTTGGAAAAATATTTGAGGAAGAAACAATAAATATGGGGGTTTGCACTCTGTTAGGAATGTTTCAACTTAATTTTTAAAATAACTATTATGGATAAGTTAATCAAAACAATCAAGTTTTTCTTCTTTTTTTCTCTTTTGGTTTCATTTTCAAGTTGCTTTTCTATGGAAAAAAATCAACAACCGGATAATACAAAACCTATGTATGGGGAAGTGTTAAAAAATGAAATATATAAAAAACTTGACAAAGAATTTATTGAAAATTGTATTCAACAATATGGAACTATTGATAGTGCAGTGATTGTTCACATTAACTATGCGTGGGGTTATTTTTACCGCAACGATGTAACAACAGCAATGAAAAGGTTCAATCAGGCATGGCTTTTAAATCCTGAATTTCCGGATTCCTACTTTGGATTTGCAGCATTATTGGATATGCAAAAAAACACTACTGAAGCGGTGCGATTCTATAAAATTGGATTAAAAAAAGATAGCATACATCAACGGGCGGAAATTTGTTACCAAAAGATTGCTGATTGCAAAGAACAACTTAATGATATTGTCGGCACTATTGAAGTATATACAAAAATAACAGTACTAAATCCGAATAATGCATTTGCTTTTAAAAAACTTGGGTATCTTCAAATACCATCGGAAGCAGCACTAAATGCTTTTGATAAAGCCATATCATTAGACCCTAACGACCCTCATACTTTTATTAATCGGGGATATTTATACCAATTGAGAGAAGATTATCCAGAATCTATTATTGATTTTACTAAAGCAATTTCGCTTGCTCCTGAAAACATTAGTGATTATGTAAATAGAGGAATTGTAGAAATGCTAATAAACAACAACCAAGATGCTAAAAAAGATTTCGAGATGTGTGTTCATCTTAATCCAAAGTCAGGAGAACTTCATCGTTTTTTAGGTCTATCTAAATTGAATTTGAATGACAAGCAAGGGGCTTGTACCGATTTTGAAAAGGCAAAAGAATTAGGCGATGAACAATCACAAGAGTTAATCAATCAAAATTGCAAATAAACTAACTAATTTATCCCCAAAATTAATTTCTTATGCTATTTAATATTATACCTTTGCAAACATTTAATTTTATATGAAATCATTAGGTAACAAAACCGATTATCCACAAAAATACGCCCCAGAAATCCTCGAAACATTCGAGAACAAGCATCAGGGCAACGACTATTGGGTAAAATTCAACTGCCCCGAATTTACGGCACTGTGTCCTATCACGGGGCAGCCCGATTTTGCGGCGATATATATCAGTTATATTCCTGATGTGCAGATGGTTGAAAGCAAAAGCCTGAAACTCTACCTGTTCAGTTACCGCAATCACGGCGATTTCCACGAAAACTGCGTGAATACGATAATGAAAGACTTAATCGCACTGATGCAACCGAAATACATCGAGGTGCAGGGCAAGTTTTTACCGCGCGGCGGCATCAGCATTGACCCTTACTGCAACTACGGACAAGCGGGGACGAAGTACGAGGCATTGGCGGAATATCGCCTGCAAAACCACGATTTGCAACCCGAAAAAATTGATAACCGGTAGGAAATGGCAGCGCACAACGAATTAGGCAAAATCGGCGAGAAATATGCGCAGCAGTACCTCGTTTCCAAAGGCTACACGATACGCCACACGAATTGGAAATCGGGAAAATATGAGTTGGATATTGTTGCCGAAAAAGACAATTTATTAATTGTGGCGGAAGTGAAAACCCGCTCAACAGACTTTTTCGGGCGACCGGAAGAATTTGTTACCGATGCCAAAATCCGCCGTACCACCGATG
>JAISJU010000196.1 GCA_031261165.1 Prevotellaceae bacterium | reverse complement strand
CATACTTCGACTTAGTTCGACTACGCTCACCAACCATCGCTCAGTAACCAAGCCCGCAATGACGGGTATAACAATGGCGCGAAGCCCAACGGTAACCTGTCATTGCGGACTTGGTTACTGAGCGATGGTTGGTGAGCGTAGTCGAACTAAGTCGAAGTATGACCCGCAATCCCATTTCTTTCCGTAACCGTCAGATAAATCTGACGGCAATTCATACAAACAAGTCGGTTTAAACCGACTTAAACAATCAATTGCCGTCAGTTTTAACTGACGGTTACGATAAAGCCCCCCTAAAACTCCACCCCAAGGCGTAAAATCCCCGCCAAAGCATTACTCAATTTCTTGTCGCTGCCCGAAGGGTTGATGATGTACTGAATGTCGGGTTGCAGAGATATGTTTCGGGTTAATTGCAGGCGGTAAAATGCCTCAATGGCGGTTTCGTGCTTGTGCATTCCTCTGTGAAAACCGAGCGAGGCTAAGGCAATGCCCGCCACATCGTTTGCACGGCTGCCGAAAATGCCGTAAGCATTCACGCCGCCGCCGATATAAAAATTGTGCAAACTATTCACATTGGGGCTAAGGGCAAATTGCAGAAAAGCCGACACGCGCCGCTCGCCGCTCTGCCAAAGGTCTTGGTCGGCGATGAGGTAAAAACCGTAGTCGTCTTTAAACACCGTTTCGCCCTCTTCCATCAATTTGGAATGGTAGTAATAACCAAGCCGATACGTTCCGCTGCGGGCTTTCAATAAATCTTTGAGTTGCAATTCGGTGTAAAGCAGCACGCCGTCATTTTTGGACAAATTCCAAGTGAGGTTGTAGGGGTTTCGGTCGAAATCGGTGGGCTTGCCGTCAAACACAGAGCCGAGCCAAGTGGCGTGGTCATTGATGTTCCACTGTGCCGTGAAGGCAAGAGCCGTGAGCGGAAAAACCGGTGCCGGTACGTTACTCGACAGCAAACCGGCAATGCCGAAAGACGAGTTAATATATTCGCTACCATTGTCCGTAACGGCAAAATTGGCGTTGAGGTCTTGCAAACCCGCCGTCAATTCCACTTTTCCGAAAGTTTGCTTGTACCAAAGTTCGTGCATATAGGTGTGGTTTCCGCCGTCAATATTGACCAGCACTTGACAGTCGCCCACAAGTTTTTCACTCGGCGAAGTGCCGTGAATACTCGCGCCATTGACGAAAAATTCGCCGCCGCGCCACCAACGGTCGGTCTTCAAATCCACCGTGATGTTTGCCATACCCAAATACGCGCCACCGCGCTTGATACCGCCGTCTATATTACCCACCGCATCGCCCACGTATGAGGCATTAAAAGTCAATGTTTCCTGTGCCTGTGTTGGCGCAAAAAGCATTGTGCAGAGCATTAACAAAAATAGTCTTTGTTTCATACTGCAAAAGTAATATGAATTATAATTTTGGGCAATACCTATCTATAATGTTTTTTTTACCCATATCCGTGCATTCCTCCAAAGAAATAATTTACCCCGAAATAGGTTATCAGCACGGTAAGGAATGAGCATAAAATAAAAACGTGAAACGCAGTGTCAGACATTTTTTTGTGCAATGCGAGCGAATAGGTCATAAAAGTTATCAATGCCCACACCTCTTTCGGGTCCCAACTCCAATAAGTACCCCACGACACATTTGCCCATACTGCGCCGATAAATATGCCTGTACCGAGCAGGAAAAGCGCGGGGCGCAACAACGCTATTGATGTGCGACTTGCGATTTGCGATTTGCGACTGTCGCTTATCAATGCTACAAGGCTATTCAACGCCGTAAAAGCCAACAGTGTGTAAGCAATCATTATCACAGACACGTGCAAACTCAACAACGGCGATTGCAGCACAGGCACGAGGGGCGTGATTTTCGGGTTGCTCATACTCAAATGCGCCACAAGCAGCGCACAGCCCGACACGAGCAATCCGAAAGGAACTACCAATATACGATTTGCGATATGCGATTTGCGACTGTCGCATATCGCATATCGCAAATCGCTTATCAACGTTCCCAACATCGCCAGCCAAGCCACAATCAACATCGTTTCCGCACCGGTGGCAAAGGGCAACCGCCCGCCGATGTAAGTGCGCAAACCTATTGAAAGCGTGAGAAAACAAAAACTGTGAATGAGTAATATCAAAAAGAATTTTGAGAATAATCTTTTGCCTATTTTCGCAAATTTGTTATTTGTGTTCGTTTGTGTTTTTTGTGTTCTAAACAACATCAAAAGCAATGCCAAAATTCCGCCTGCCAGATTGACCATAAAAAGCATTTTTATGAAATTGTGCCTCAAATAAAAAATCTCTATTTGTTTATGCCTTTCCGATGGCAGAAATTCGCCTGCGTTTTGTTGCTGAAAGGCGGCGATGCGCTGCAAAACCTGTTCGGCATTGTTGCCGCTGTGCAGGGCGGTGTAGTAATTAGTCAGGACTGTGCGGACAAAGGTGATGTTTCCCTGTTTTTCGGTGGGCGGGAAATTTTCGGTGGGATAATACCAATGCAATTTGCCGTTTTCCTGTATTGGAAACATTTGCAACAATACGCCGCTATGGAGGAGGTTGATTAGTTGGATTTTGTCGTTCAGTTTATCTATTTCTTTGCTGCGGGGCAGAAGGGCGAGTTTGTAGTTGTTTTCCGCATCAAAGAAATCGGAAAAGGCGGCGCATTGGGTTTCGGCGTTGAGGAGTTTTTGCAAAGCGGGGTCTTTGATGTCAAAGACGGCGGCATTTTGCCATTCTTCGGGAAAGAAGAGGAAACCGGCGAGGAATTGCTCGGCGTTCATCGAGCCGAAAGAGGTTTTGCCGGTGAGTTTCAGTGCGAAATCGTGGGCAAAGGCGGATACGGAAGTTATTTTTCCATCGTATTGCAGCCAGAGGTTGCCGAATTGCTGTGCCTGCGTTTCGGTAATCGTTGGGGCGGTGTCGGCGGCAAAGGCGAAATGGGGAACGCAGATGACGCAGATAACGCAGATTTTCGCGGATTTTTTTAATTTATCTGCGAAAATCTGCGTCATCTGCGTTCTAAACATCAGCAACAAGCCCGCCAAAACAAACAGCGCGTAACCGGTGTAAGTTACGGCAATGCCCACCGGGTCGTGGTTAATGGTTAAGACAGTAGTTTGTTCGTTGTAAGACGATTGATAAAAACGATAGCCTTTGTGGGAAAAGATGTTATTCATTGAAACCGTTGCCCGCTCGTTTTCTATCCTGATTTCCGACACGTAATCGGCGGGCGTGTTGGTGCCTGCGTAATAATTAACGTAGAAAGTGTCGAGCGAAACGGCAAAGGGCAAATCAATATTTTCGACAACGGCGGGCGCGTTTTGCTGCAAGATAATTTGCCCGCGCTCGCCCCAAAGTTTGGTGCAGAGTGCGCCCGCCAAAATGATGACAAAGGACAAATGCAATAAACGTGTGTGGGCATTGCCCGCAACGCCCCTGCGGAAAACCATCACCAGCAGCCCCGCCGCCAACATCGCCCACAGCACAACAAACCACCACGAGCCGTAAATGTAGCGGTGCGCAAAGTCCGTTCCGCAATATTTCTCAATAACGGTGGCGGCAGCAAGTACGATGATGACGGCTGACCATAAAATGAGTGATATGTTTTTTCTAAAAAACTGCATATTCTTTGTTTTCAATCGCTTTCACAGCGATACATTCAATCTCAATCAACCAACCCGGTCGGCAGACGGGTGCCCAAACAATGACTTTGGGAATGTCGGAAAAATTTTCTTCGAGCAGTGCCGATACGGTGCAATAATCGCCGGTGTCGCGCAGATAGACGGTCATTTGGGCGATGTCCTGCATTGCCGCGCCGCCCTCTTGGAGGAGGACTTCGATGTTTTCGAGGGTGCGGGCGGTTTGCCTGCCGATGTTGAGGGGGTGGAGGATTTCGCCTTTGTTGTCGATGCTCGCCGTGCCGCTGACGAAGATGTGGCGGCGGTCGCCGTAATCAACGGCGGTGGCTCGCTCGAAGGTTACGCCGTACTCGTGCGTGGGGTTGAGGTGGGTCGCGCCTTTGAGGTAGGTAACTTGCGCCTCGCTGATGCCCGCAATGGCGTAACTGTCCATCAAGACCGTGGTTTCGGGGTGAATGTACTTGCCCTCGATGCCGGTGGAGGCGATGTAGTGCGTGTCCTCGGTCAAGCCCTGCTCGTAGAAATGCAGTTTGCGGGCTTTCACCATATCGGCGTAGTGCGTATCCACGCCCTGCACGTAAATCCACGTTCTGATGGCGTTGTCTTTCAAAGTGCAGCCCTCGTTTTTCAGTTTTTGAGTGTAATGACTGAATAAGCCTTCGGTTTGGGCGAACTCGTCTTTGTGGTGGTTGTGGAGTTGCATATCGAACAAGTGATTGTAAGCGGAATGCTGCATTGCAATGGCGTTTTCGCCGGTGCTTTTTATCTTCGCATCTTCCACAAAATACACCCACAGGGCTACTTTGGCACCGCTCAATGGGGGTTGCTGCACTACGGACACGGCGACTGTGGCTTCGACTTCGCTCAGCCACCGGTTGCTGAGCGTATGGTTGCTGAGCGAAGTCGAAGCATTGACGGCATCGCTAACGAAATAGCGTTTGAGGACAGGCACGGCGGAAAGCGCGAGGCGTTCTACGGCTTGTTCGATGTTGCGGTACTGCGTTTGGGCATCAAGCAGGGGGTTGTTGCCCTCGATAACGGCGTGATATTCGCCATTGAGTGCAGAGAGTTTGATTTCTACGGATAAATCGTTTAAAACTGATGTTGTATATTTCATTTTTTATTCATTTTCGGACATTATCCACGCTCGTATTAAATTCACATCATCATCGGCATCGAGCGTGGTAAGCGTGGTGTGATTGGTAGCAACGGTTTCGGGGCGCGTGGTAAGCACATCGAGCAGGAAACTGTTTTGCAGGCTGAATTTGGTTATGCGGTTTTTGGGCGAATTGTCCGCTTTGGAGGGAACGCCGACCAAATTTGCATAAGCGTTGCCATCGGTGAGATTTAAACCCGCCGAAAGCCCGCCATCGCCGTGGCAGCGCGTACATTGGGGGGTGAAAATCTGCGCTTGCACACGGGCGAAGGGGGCTAAATCAACGGTGTCTTTTATGTTCATTTCCGTTGCGGAATTATCCAAAGGAAATTTTTTAAATGTATATATGGATTTGTTCTCGTTTTTTTCTACCAATGCCAATGCCATATATTCCGCGCCTTTGGGCGGGGCATATAAGGGCGCGATAAATCGCGCCCCTACGGCGGGTTTCTCTACTGCCTCATAAGACAAAGGATAGGGCGATGTGCCGATAAATGCGCCCCAAACAATGCGGTAATTTTGCGGAAAGGCGTCCGGGTTTTCAAATTGAAAATCGGCATTGACGCGCAAGTTCATTTCCTCTATTTTCTTTTCTTCGGGGTAAATATCGCCGCTGTCGCAAGAAATGCAACAATGAATAATGAATAATGAACAATATAAGTATTTCTTCATAAAAAATCTGTGTTAATCTGTGTAATCTGTGGTCTAAAACGAAAACTGCAACATCGCCTGCACCGAGTGTTGCGCCAAGCCCATATCATCGTTGTCGCGCTCAATTTGGTCGCTGTGTCCCCATTTGCCGAGATACTGATACATCGCTTGCAACTTTAGATTATAGCCCGCGAGGTAATAATTAAAGCCTACGGCGGGCGCATTGAGGTAGCCGTCTATGCGAATAGAATTGCGGTCGAAGAGGTCATATCGCGCTGCCAACTGTATTTTCGGCGTAACGAAGTAGCCGCCCTGAACATATCCGCCCAAGAATTGGTAAAGGGGCGCAATCTGCTGCCGTTTTACAAATTTCATATTCAAATAATACGCCTCTGCGCCGAAATACCAGCGGTTTATCAAACGAGAAAATTCCAAACCCAAACGCAGGTCGTTGCTCGCCTGCCAATTTGCCTCCACGTTGTAGGAGGCGGAGAGGGCAATGAGCCATTTGTCGTTGTTCAGGTCGTTGGGGCTGCCCTGATGCGTGGCTACGTTGCCTTTCGGCATATAGGCGAGGCGGGCGGCATAGAGAAGCGATGGAATGCGTATATAAGCAAGTTGTTTGCCACGAAAACTGATAGGAAAACCCAAATTATCGCTCAAGGTTTTCTTTGCGCCATTGACGCTGATGCCTGTGCCGTTGAAAATGCCCACGCGGTATTCCCATTGGTTGTGTATCAAGCCCTGCACCTGCACGCCGAGGTCGAAACCGGTGGCAAAATTGGGATTGACGGAATTGAGCGAGTACGGAATATTGACCGGCGCGGTGAGCGAGAGCGGCACGGTGGGCAGCAGCGTTTCGCCGAGCGTAACCAGATATGCCTGTGCGAAGGGCGTTTTGAACTTGCCCACGCGGAAGCGCAACTCGTCTTTCACGTTGTACTCCACCCACGCCTGTTGCAACAGCGCATCGCCGCTCTGGGCAGCGTTGAGGGTGAGGTTGAAGGTCAGTTTGCCAAACGCCTTGCCCGCAATGCCGAGCAGGGCGTTGCCCACCTCGAAACCGCTGTTGGCGATGTTGTCCTGGTCGGCGAGGTCAAGCCCCTCATCGTCATAATAGTTCAACTTGCCGGAGGCTTGCACCAGCACAAAGGGTTTGAGCGTGATGTCGCCCACGCGGGTGTCAAAGTTAAAACCCTTCTTGTTTTCCAGCGGAATAACGCCGCTTTCGATGTACTTATTTCGGTCAGTGAGCGAAGTCGAACTGTCTTGCGCCTGCACCATCGTGAGCGCAAGAAATAAAAATGGGAGTAGAATAATTCTTTTTTTCATTATTATAATGTATTTTTTGACTTCTATAATTCAATTATTGTCTTCTATAACTCAATTATTGTCTTCTATAATTCAATTTTTGTCTTCTATAATTCAATTATTGTCTTCTATAACTCAATTA
>JAISJU010000180.1 GCA_031261165.1 Prevotellaceae bacterium | reverse complement strand
TTCGTGGTTTTGCGTTTGCGGAATAGTCTTCTGCGGTTGGCTTCGGCTTCGGCTTGTTTGGCCAGGGCTTCGGCCCTCGCGCGGTCTTCGGCTTCGAGGGCTATGTTTTCTACGTTCTGAAAAAACTCTTCATCGAGAGCGAGGCGGTTTTGCAACTGCTGCTCTATCATATCCGACATTTCTTTTTCAAAAATACCGGCATTTTTCAAGCGGTCGCGGTATTCTTTTGCCTCTATGTCAAGTTTTAACTGTGTATCCTCTTTGATTTTTTTGAGTGCCTCGCGGCGGGCTTTGGCTTCGGCGGCGAGGCGTTTTTTGCGTTCTTTTTCATCTTCTGTTTCTTCGGGAGTAGTATTATCTTTATTTTGATTTCGCCACGGCTCATTCGGCAACTGTATCTCAAACGTTGGTTTATCTCCTACACTGCCAATGCGATTGAAAGAATCTTCTATATCCTTCAATTCACGATTCATTTTGAAAAATTCGCGATTATATTTCTGAATATATTGATAATAATTAAAGTCTTCTTTATTCAAACCACTTCCATGCAGATAGTCTATAATTTTCTTTTGTGCTTCGGCAGCAGTTTTACTTTCTTCGACAATATTTTTCATATTCTGAATATGAAAATCGGCAAGCGGATTTTTATTACCTTCCATTTCTGACTTTAAATCATCAAGTGCATCGCGTTGCTTTTTGGTATATTCTGTAATGACATCTTTTTGTGCTTCTAATTTATTTTCCGTTAAGATTTTATCGCGCAATGCTGCTATGACGGCTCTATGTGCCGCCTCAATATCCCATAATTGTGATTTTTCCGTTAATTGATTAGTTAAATAATCACCGTATTTTTCGTTTATTTTATTGATAAGCACACGACGCTCTTCCGTTCCTTCGTTTGTTTTTTTGAGAGCATTAAATAACTGGTCAGCCTGATATTCTTCGACTGCCATTTCTTCGTGGAATTTTTTTACGGCTTTTTCGGCAGCAGTGCTGGCAGTAACTATTTTATAGATACCAACAGTAACAGCCGCTAATGCCGCTGCTACAAGAACAAATGGATTTATTCCCATTGCTGCTGCCATTGCTTTGAATGCTACAACAGCCGCCTTTATATTGCCTGCCAAAAGTAGTTTTGCGGCTGCCAATCCCTGCGTGGCAGCAATATATATGCGTGTGGTTACGCCGGCACTTTTGATGGCGGCTGTGTCTAATGTGGTTACGGCTGTGCTTGTTTTGATGGCTGCTATTTTGGCTCTGATATTGGCTATATCAAATAAATCGGTAATTCGCTTTTTATTGACTGCAAGCGTATAAGCAGTTAATACGGCAACCAACGTGATAATCAAACCTTTGTTTTCTTTGAGCCATTTGGGCAGTTCTACCAATGCCTTAATGAGGTATGTAGTTCCTTTGGTTGATTTGAGTAACATTGGACTAAGGCTTTCTCCAAGTTCGAGGGCAGTATCTTTGAATGATTTTCGGGCTTTTTTTAATTGTGCTTGCAGGTTGTTATTTTTAATATTATATTCATTTGTTACCGATGTGCCTTCTATCATTGCTTGGCTTGCAAGTAATTGAGCATCTTTGACTTGATTAAGACTTCCGGCAATGGAACTTATAACACCACCTGCACGCACTCCATCAGCACCTAAATCTTTGAATAATGGTGCCAAATCTACCAAGCCGCCTTTTTTATTCAATTCTTCAAATACCATCATCAATGCGCCATTCATATCTTCGGAAACGGCTTTTTTCAATTTTTCTTTTGAAATTCCTACAGCATCGGCTATCTTATCGGGTGTTTTAGCAAGGGTAACAATGAATTTTTGCAATGCTGATGCCGACATTTCCACTTGTTGCATATCTTGGTCGAGAGATGAGCCAAAACCCAGAATTGCGGACATTGATATACCTGCTTGTTTGGCTATGCCGCCGAGCCTACCGGCAAATGAGACCAGATAAGGCTCGCTGGCAGTAGATGCCTGTCCGAGTGCATTGACTGCCGAACCTACTGCTAACATCTGTTCTTTTAGGTCTTTACCTTGTAGTTCGGTACTGACTTCACTAAAAACATTGACCATTTTACCAATGCTTTTTATGGCATCATCTCCTAAGTCTTCGCCAAGTGCTACCCGTATTTGATTACCGGCTTCAACGAAGTCCATAATATCTTTTTTGGCTGTCAAACCGAGTTTTCCGGCATCGCGTGCAAGCAAATTCAATTCTTCGCGACTGGTGCGAGTATCCATTTTTTTAAACTCCTCATTGAGTTCAAGAACTTGGTCGCGTGTCATTCCGGTAGTTTTCATTACATCGGCATAGACATCGTCCATACGTGCAACATCTTCGGCGAGTTTGCGGAAGGTCATTGATAAGCCGGTAATGCTTGCAATGGCGGTGGCACCGAGAGCAGCGAATTTGTTGAAACCATCTGCCATTCTGCTGAAAAGACCTTCTTTTGCAGTACCGTTGAGTTCTTGCATTCGACTTTTTGCGGCTTGTATTTGTGCTTGCAGTTCCTTAAAGCGTTTTGTACCGGGATTTTCGTAAGAGAGTTCAGTATTGAGCGTTTGAATATAATTACGCAACTGTTTAAGCGATAGTGTATTTACGTCAATTCCTTTGCGCAAAGTCTGCATCTTCTGCTCGTTTTTGATAATCTGCATTTCGAGGTCGCGGTAGGCTTGCGTGTTTTGCTTTCCCTCGTTACGCAATTTTTGCAGGTCTTTTTCGAGTTTTACAGTTTCGCGGTCAAGTTTTAACAAGTCATTTATCGTTTCGTTGCCGTTGATATAAATATTATATCGGTAGTTTCTTATATTGTCAGTTGCCATAATTATTTAATTTTCAGGTAATAATATTCGTGTTGAATTTAGTACAAGTTCATCACCAAGTGTTTCTACTATTGTGTCAAGTTGCGGAAGTTTTTGTTTTACAACCGGATTAAACCAGTTTTTCGGTCGGCGGGGATTATTAGTCGGATTTTTAGCATAACGCTCTACCGTTCCATTGTTTCGTCTATATCCGCGCCCTACGCCATAATGAACAAAAACGCCCTCGCGGGGAAATGAGAAACCGATATTAAAAGTACGCTTGCCCCACGGTGTGCTCTCTTTCCGGAAACTTGCACGCAGTTTCGACTGCAGGTTTTGGCTTTGCATCTGGTAAGAAGCATTGCCTTTCAAATTGCTTTCGGTATTGCCTCCCCACTGCTTTACTTCGCTATTGAAATTCTGCAATTTCGCTTTGAGGGCTGTAAATCTTTCGTCTGACATTTTTTTAGCCTTTTACAACATAAATTCTACCCACCAACCGTTGAAACTGCCGAAAGTTCGGTATTCAGGTGTTATTTCAATTGTGTCAAATTTTATTTGTGAAAAAAAGGAACAACCGCCATTATCGGCATCATCTTCCATTGAGTCGAGTAATGTTTCGGTTTTTTGCAGCAGTTCTTCCATTTGGTCATCTTCTTGGTTATCGGTTACGTTTCCGGTTAATGCTTTTTGCAATACCCAAATAGACATTGCTGCCTGATAGGTAGGATTGTCTTGTTTGCCTGTACGACCAAAACGCGGATAGGCTACTACCAAAACATTGTTTTTATCTTTCAGCCTGCTTATTGTGCTACTTTCTTCAATGACAAATACGGGTGTTAATCCGTTTGCTTGAGCCAATGGTGTAAAGGCTTGCTTAATGCTTGTTATTGATTTTTTCATACTCTTTTTTTATTCTTTTCCCCTCATTATATTTGTGCAGCATCAGGCGCAGCATATCAAAAAGGGGCGTGTTATAGGTTTCTTTTAAATTTCCAAAAATGCCGTCTTCGGCAAAAGCGTAGAGAACAGGATACCAGCCGAGATTGTTTATTTCACTGTTTTCTGTTATTTCTTCAGATTGGGTGCTTTTGAACAGTACGCCGAAATTGTAGGTATTGCCATCAATGTTAATGTCTTCTTCTTGTATGTATCGCACGCAGTTGGCATACCACGCGGCTATCATATCAAGTTTCCACATATCGCCAATATTTTTTTTGATAATGCCTGCGAAATAATCCAGTTGTTTTTCGTCAAATGGCACCGGCTTTATGATGCCTTTTGCTTTTTCCATTTTGTCGACAGGGCGATAAAGGCAGGCAATAAAACGGTAGAGATTGTCGGGACTACCGGTAGCATATTGTTGCAGTTCCTTATTTGCCTGGTCGAACTCGGCAAAAGTCAAGTCGCCGAGCAAACTGTCTGCGCCAACATAACTTTGCCAACCTAAAAAGCGGTGTTTGAAATGCAGATAGGGCAAATGATTTTCCACACAGGGATAATCGAGCGCAATGCCCTTGTTTGTTTCCTGCATTAGAAATGAGAATAAAACTTGGGCAAGTTCTATTGAGTATGGCGACCATCGCCGCGCCGCACCCGATTTTGGTTTTTGGGTATCAAGCAAAAAGCAATCGAGCAAACGCGAATAGAATAGGCGCATATCTTTGTGCGCTTGCTCGCTCCATTGTTGAAAGACAAAGCGTACCTGAGCGGGCGTGAGTTCGTCCCACATTTCGGGGACTTCAAAGTCTTTTTCGAGTTCTATGAGGGTTATTCGTTTCATATCAGGTCATAAAATATCTATTATTTGGACTATTTTTGGGCATTATGGGATAATTCAACTTGTCGGCTGTGATTTGCTGAATGTAGCGTTTGATGTCGTCAAGGGCATTGTCGGCTTGTTTGCCGATATGGCGAATATACTCTCTGCGGGTTTCGTCGGAAGCAACGGAAGTGGTATGCCTGCCTGATGTGCCGATACCGGCAGTAAACTGCTGCACCACGCCTTCCGGAAAGACAGACACGGCAAGGCGCGAACAGGCTATCTCTATGGTGCGTAACGGCAAATAATGCTGTACAAGAAATAGCAGGTGTTTGTCCTTTTCATCGGTGATGGCGTTGGTGGTATATTTTTGTTGTAGGTCGGTAAATACCTGTAAAGTCATTGCGCCGGGCAGCGTGCGGTCTTGTGCCTCACGGATAAAAGGCGCGAGAATGTAAAAGAAACGTGCGCTTTCATCAATGGGATAGACACGGTCAAATTCCGCAGTACTTGAAATGAACAGCGAACGGCAAGCAGTACGCTTTTCGCTGTCTATCCACTCCGTCAGTTCCTCTGTTTCGCAGAAGTCTATCAGGTTGTCGATAGCCAGAAAGGCGCGGCGCAGCATAGCGGCATCATCGCGGTCATACATCCACTCCCAAGGCAATTTTTCGTGGTCATTGTCGATTTTTATTTTCCTGCCTGTGTCTTCGTGGCTCATTATGTTTGCCTGATTGTAGCGGAAAGATGCCATCAGGGCAATGGCTGTTTGCACAAGTGTTACAAGTTTGTTCTCTATCACATCGGTTTCGGCTTCCTCCTCTTCCGTTGTTTCCCAATTGGGATTGAAATCATCGGAATGATAATGTTCTTCGGCGCGGTCGTACACTTCGCGCCCGATGTGTTTGATTATCGTGCGTGTTTCGTCGATAATATGCGGACGAATGGAAACAAAATCGTTGTTGGCATAATAGGCTACGCCGACTATGTTGTGTATTTCTTCTACGCCGTTGTTGTTTTTATTGAAAATCATTTTTTTTAGTGATTAGTTAGATTGATATGTTATAGTCGTTTTCACAAAGACCATAATTTTTGATTATCGTCTTTTTCTCGGCAAAGCGTACGGAAAGAATATTGCGCTCACGCACTTTCCTGTCGAAATCGGTATCGAAAACGGAATGAGTAAGCAACCATTTTTCAATGTATTTCATTTCTCTTTCGGGTGAATATGGCTCGTTTTTTTTCATTTTATTGCTGGTTTACAAGTCGTTCTTCGGGTTTGGTATCTTCTTCTTTTTTGATAACCGGGTGATAAAAGCCGAGTTTTAAATTTTTTGTGGGAAACATGGCGGCAATTACCTGATTGATATTTTCAAAAATGATTTCTTCGGCAATATTTACATCGCTTGCTAAATACAGTTTCAGCGCATACAGCAACTCGCTGCCGCTGCCCATTTTGCCCTGCAACACCACATTGCTCAGCGCGGGCGACAAACCCAAACCGCTGGTGATGGCAGAGGTTGCCTCGCCGCTGATTTTTATTTGCGCATCAATGAAATCCTTTATTTGCTGGTCTATCGGCTCTATTTTCCACGAACATTCTTTTCCTGAATATTCGTCAAAGAAATCAATGGTGGTAATAAACTTGCCGGCATTCTCTTTTCCGGAAAGCACTTTTGACCATTGGTCGAAGAGTTCGGATTTAATCTCTTCCAACTTGGATAGCCAAACGCTTTTATCTTTGTCCGGAAACCTTTGTTCAATTTGCTCTAATTTTTCAGCCCAATAACCGTTTGGCACGTGTACGTGATAGGCTACGCTAATGCCGTTGTCGGTAAGGTAGCGAATAATTTCGGGTATGTCGCTGCCGCGCATTATCCACGGCAATGTACCGTAGTACGAGGGCATTGCATAAAAATTGCGCCCGAAACTGTATGAGTTGTGATAACTCATACTTGCAGAGTGGGCAATGGGGTTGTAGGGGTCAAAGATGGGATATGTTGCTACGCCTATGCGATAGATACGCGCATTGTCGAAGTCGCCTGTAAAGATGTGTTTCACATCTTCAATGCGCAGACTGTCTGTCCATTCCAAGCGGGCATTGATAGCAGGCACTACTTCGAGTCTGTTTATTCGCCCCTGTCCGATGCGCCTGCCGACATTAATGCGTTGGCGCGAAAAGAAACCGCCCATATACTTGTATTCTACCATTGCCTGCTCGATGTAGCGGCGGTAGTTCCACGAGCGCAGCCAATCCCATATTTCTTTGTCATCGGTATAGTCGCGGTGTATTTCGCCTTCGGCGTAATGATGGCGGAACAGCGCGGGACCGCTACCGTAAAGTAATCCAACTTCGCGATTGATGATACTCGGCGCAAGGTTGTTTTTTTCCATCACATTGCGGATTTCGGCAGGCAATTCGTTGTTTACGCCGTAGGGTATCATCTTGTAACCGCACACGGTAACAGGGTCGGCTTCAAAGTTTCGATAATTGTCGAAATTATAACGCGTGTGGCTGCTCACCGCACTGCCGGTATTGAAGGTGTAGGCGGCGACATCGGTCAGCAGAACGCTTGTATTTTTGGTTATTTGGGCTACTCTTGCTTTGCTCATAACAGTTGTACATTTTGTCCGTTAAACGAAATAAGCAGCATTTGCCAAAATCGGCAGTCTTCCTGCGCGTCGAGGTCGTAATAGTTTTCCATAAACGGCTCGTAGCGATTGTGCTTGTTGCTTGCCGCGCGGCGGCGCAACAGTCCGCGCCGCACTTGAACAACTCCATCGCTCGTTTGCCGAGTGCGAGAATAACTCATAAAGGAAAACGAGAAGGGCTTTTCCTGTTGCGACAGTTCGCGCATTTGCCTGATAGCATCAAATACTTTCAATTCCATTCTGAACGGATTTATTGAAAGCAAAGTAAATAAAGGGAATTTAAAAGAGAAAGGACAAAAAAATACCCGCCAATACTAAAAGATTAGCGGGGATTTTCTGATTAGATGCTTGGGAATTTTTTATGAAAATATTTTTTACCGAAATGATTTTGGTTTAAAACATCTTCAATAAATTCCCATTGTTCTTTTTCAAACCGGTCTTTATACTTTTTAAGGAAGTATTCATAATAACCGATTTTCCAATTCAAACTGATAGCCCTGTAATATAAAAATAGAACAATGAGTATCAGTACTACGATGGCAATAGTGGTAATTTTCATAATGCAAAGATAATACATTATTCGTTGAAAATATAAGACAACGATTCTTTTACCTGTTCGGGTATCAATGGCGGCTTGTTGTTTTCTTCTATGCCAACAAGTTTGATACCCATTTCGCTTTCTACATCTTGCAGAACGCGCAGCACGTCAACGGCATTGTTTGCCGTTATCTGATAAGTTAGATGGATTGTTTTCATTGCAGTATCTCCTTTATTATGGTTATAATATGCAGCGTGATGAAGAGCATTGCGCCGCCGATGGCGAGCGTGCCGAGAATGTAGCCGGGCAGTTTTCCGAAGACGTAATCCTCGAATTGCTTTTGTTTGGTGGTTGTTTTCATTCTTCGCCTCCTTTCTCGTCAGAAGTTAAGCAGAAGCCTGCGTGATGTTGGGCAAAGCAGTTGAAAGGCTTTTGCGAGGCGATGGTGTACCGAACTTGCCGATGTCCTAACAAAGAGGCTATCGACTGTTCAAGGTCAGCAGGGGTTTGAAACTCTACCCGGAAACGTTGCTCGCAGCGGGTGTGGATTACTACTACGGCTTCGCGTAGGGACTGTGATGCAGGGGTGGCGCATCGGATTAGATTTTGGTACATTTTGATGAAGTTTTAGCATTTCTACTTAGTTTACGTGCGTTCGATTTTCACGTGTACAGAAAAAAAACGGCTGTACATTTCCCGTTCGCTAAAACTTCATCCGCGCAAGCGCAAAAGAAAAAGGAAATAATACAGCCGTATGTAAAGATGACATAAAAAAAGCCATCAAGGAAATGGCAACTTTCGTTGCGCGTATGAAATTTTAGCACTGCAAAGATGAGGACTATTTTTGAGATTACCAAATAAAATGGGATTATTTTCAAAAAAAATTATTTTTTTATCACAGTTTTTATTTTTATATTAAAAATTAGTTCTTGTCCATCTATATCAATAAGCGTATCAATTATTACTCCTGAATGTTCATTGACAAACTTCTGTGCTTCTTTTTTTGTCATATCACACATATATTCTGTTACATCAGAAATATATGATTCACCTATTCTATCTAATACATCATAATAATCTTCTTCAGGATTAGTTAAACATTCAGTAGTAATATCTTGAGTAAATTGCCAGCATTTTTCTTCATCTTTATTACAACTAATTAATGTGCATATAGACATCAAAATGATTAATGATAAGAATAGTTTTTTCATTTGAATTTTGTTTTTGATTTATGGGTGCAAAGATAATGCTTTTTTCTAAAATGGGAAAAAAGAAAGCCCCCTAAATCGGGGGCGAGCAGGAATATGTTTTTATCAAGTTAAAACATATCATTACGCAACCAAAGCGTCTGATAATTCCTGCAACTTTACTCCGGTGCTACGCAATCCGGTGCTTATTCTTCGTATTTCGCTATCCGATAACCGGGCACGTTTTCCATTCACTCTATTTCCGTGAAGACGTTGGGATAAATAAGAGCGGGACTTTCCCAAGTATTGTTCCGATACGTGCGATAAAGATATGCCGAAATCGGATAGCGAGAGCAGTTTTGCTTCCGCACTTATTTCTTTAACGCCATCTTTTATTTGTCCAAGATGACGCATAGTGGTATCAAAATTATCGTTTTGATGTTTTTCTTTGAGTTCTGCAATGAGTTTTTCTCTTTCTGCCTGTGTTTTGCAGATTTGCAACATTGCAATTTCGTTTTTTATTACATTTTCCATATTGTATAAGTTTTTAAAAGCCCCCGCCCTTGCGGGCGGGGCTTTGGTTAATTACTCTCTTTTCAACAACTCAATTTCTCTTTTTGTAGCATTGATTTCGTCTAAAATGCTGTCTGCATAATTTTGAAAATCAACTTTACTTGTGAATGTTTTGCCTTCGATGTGGATTCTCAAAATTGTTTTGTAATCTTCAATCAACTGCTCGAGTTCTTTGATTTGTTCTTCTCTCGTTTTCATTTTACTTTGGTTTTAATGATTAATATTTGTTTTAACTTGATGGGACAAAGGTAATAACGTTTTCGTTATTGAGCAAATTTTTCGGCAATTATTTTTCGCAAAAACCGAAAATTTAAACATTTATAACAAATACAGGCGCAAAAAACATTCGACAAATTCATTCCATATACTACATTCAGTTTACCGAATAATTTTTGCGCCCGGAAAGCGGTAAAAGGAGTTGAGTACAACACCTTTTGCATTGTTTATGGGGCC
>JAISJU010000146.1 GCA_031261165.1 Prevotellaceae bacterium | reverse complement strand
GTCTTTCCGAGCGCGATGGGCAGGTCGAACTTCGCCTCTTGGAACTTCTTTGAGGTAATCACCGAGCGCATTGACACCGTCTGCGGGTCGCGGTTGGGCACTTCGATACCGATAGTTCCCTTTCCCGGAATGGGTGCGATGATGCGGATACCCAATGCCGCGAGGCTCAGTGCGATGTCGTCTTCCAAGTTCTTGATTTTGGAGATGCGCACGCCCGCCTCCGGTTGGATTTCGTAGAGCGTAATCGTGGGTCCCACAGTCGCCTTAATTGTGGCAATTTTGATGCCGAAACTGTCGAGCGTAGAGAGAATTTTGTTCTTGTTTGCCGTCTGTTCTTCCATATTCACCTGCGTTTCGGAGGCGGAATATTCGCGCAGCAAATCAATGCCCGGATAGCGGTAGTGCGACAAATCGAGCGTGGGGTCGTACTCGCCGAGTTCTGCCAGCGCATCGTAACTTTCTTCTTTGAATGCCGGGAAATCGGATTTTTCAGGTTCAGGCTCTTGTTCAGGCTGTTCAACCGCGTCTTCGTCTTCGGGAACGACAATTACAAAATCATCGTCTTCTTCCTTTGTTTCGTCTTTTTCGCCGGTATCTTTGATAATCCACGTAGTTTCATTTCCTTCTTCTTCCTCTTTTTCAGGCTCAATCTTGGCAGGGACATTCTCTTCTTTGGGCTTTCTTTTGAATAGATTTTTAAACTTTTCAAACGCTAACTTTGTCAGCGCAATGGTTTTATCTCTAAATGCAATCAGGCAAAAAACAAACATAGACACCATTAAGAGCAACAATGTACCCAGTATGGCAATTTTGCTTTCCAACACTTCCGTCATCTCTTTTCCGTGCGCTCCGCCGAAAGAAACATTAGTTTCGACCGGCAAATGATTAAACACAAAGCCAAAGAACAACGAAAACCAAATCGTAGCAAAAGCCATATAAAAGAAAGTTTTCCAAAGCGATGCCATTTTTTTGCCGACCAAACGTACACCCAGCACCACAAAAAAATAAATGATAAACAAAAACGAGATGCCAAAGCCTTTATTCACAAAAAAAGCCGCCAAAGTTGCACCCACTTTGCCGCCCCAGTTGGCATAAGTGCCGTTGGTGGAATAATCTTCGGTTATCGTAAATAAAAACGAAACAATCGCCAATAACAAGTACAAACAAAAAACCAGCAGCAGCACGCCGGCAATTCTGTGCGTATTCTCATCTTTTATAAAACCGACAAAACCGCGTTTTTTCGGAGTTTCTTTTTTAGGACTATCTTTTTTTGCCATAAAAACAAATCAAATTAGACGGCAAAAGTACAAAATTTTTCCGTTCGATATTGTATTTAATTGAAAAATATTGAATAATTTTGCAGCCATTATGAATAAAAAAGAACGTTACAAGCAAATAATCAGTTGGTTTGAGGCAAATATGCCGGTTGCAAACAGCGAACTGGTCTATAAAAGTGCCTTTGAACTAACCGTTGCCACCATTCTTGCAGCGCAATGTACGGACAAACGCGTCAATATGGTAACCCCCGCCCTGCTGCACGACTACCCCACCCCCGAGGCAATGGCGCACGCCACCCCCGAAGTGATTTTCGAGTACATCAAAACGGTATCTTACCCGAACAATAAGTCGAAACACCTCGTAGGAATGGCTCAAATGCTGGTCAAAGATTTCGGCGGGAAAGTGCCGAGCGAGGTCTGCGAATTGGAAAAACTGCCCGGCGTTGGGCGCAAAACGGCGAATGTGGTAGCCTCCATTATGTTCGGTAAAGCCGTAATGGCGGTAGATACGCACGTGTTCCGCATTTCCGAGCGACTCGGCTTAACCACCAACTCCCGCACCCCCCTCGAAACCGAGCGCGAGTTAGAGGCAAATATCCCCAAGCATCTGATTGCCAAAGCGCACCACTGGCTGATTTTACACGGCAGATATGTTTGCATCGCGCGGAAACCGAAATGTGGGGAATGCGGTATCAGGGAATGGTGCCGATGGTATGAAGAAACGAAAAACACCTCAAAAATTTGAGGTGTTTTTTTATAAAGCAATACACTTATTCGTATGCAAAAATCCTTCGTATGATAAATCCTCGTCTAATTCTTCCCAATGAATACCGAGATTATCATAATCAAAACGGCGGCGTTGTGTTTGGTTGGCTTGGCGCAAACGAGGATAATGATTGAAAAATTCGGCATAAACCTTGCCTTCGTCTGTTTTTATATAAACGGCGTTTTCGTCTGTCCATATTTTTTTTACTTTGACATTCATAAGTTTTTTTTTGAAATGTTCATTCCAACGTTATTATTCGCATTGAAATTTATGCTACAAAAGTACATAAACGTTTTTTCAAAAGCAAATTTTTCAACACAAAAAAACACCTCAAAAATTTGAGGTGTTTTCTTGCTTTTATTATAAATATTGCAGTATCTTTGCAGTATCATTTATAAGAATATAGAATATGGCACAAATATCAGGCATAACACTTGAAAAAACGCCCACAGGGAAACCGGAAAAAATCATTTTCAGTTATCCGATTTGGGGAATTTTGCTGCAAGAGATGTTTATTGAAAAAGGTTTGGATTTTCCCATTCCTACGCCTAATAAACAAAAATCGGTAACTACCAAAACTGCAAGCAAAGAAATTGCAGGGATAAAAAAAACACCGAGCGGATATTTAACGCACGATGAATTTTGGACAATAGCAAGAGAAAACTTAAATAAAATGTTGTCGGAAGATGCTTTATTATAAGAAAAGAGCCTTAAATGACTTAAATCGAATTTTTAAAATTCTCATTAATTGGAAAACCAAAAACAAACAGAGAATTTTAACTGATGATGAGGTAATAGATTATCACAATCGCTTGCAGGAAGAATGTTTGTCAATAGAACATTTGACACATCATTTCAAACCTGCTTATGCAGACCATCAAAAGTTCGGCGAATATATCCATTCCTATAAACCCAACTCAAAAAATTGGTATATCATTTATGATATAGATAATAATAAAGATATTAGAATTAAGAAAATTATGAGTAGCGGTATAACCAAATCGGCTGTTTAAACTATAACAAATGTTTCAACACAAAAAAAACACCTCAACAATTTGAGGTGTTTTTTATTGTTATAATTAAATTTGTAATTACAATTTTGCAAATTTAGTTTCTTTTGCAGTGCTTGCAACTGCACCTGCGCTAAACGTAGCTAATTGACCTGCTTTGATAGTTTTTGTTTTTCCTTCCAAATACAACAACAATGTAGCACCGCTATTTGCAGCAGCATCTGCCCCACTAATAGCAGTAAAATCTTTTGTCAAGAAAGATTTGTTAGGAGTAGCATAGCCAATAGTAACTGAATTTCCATTGTTCAAAACAATTTTAAAACCTTCTCCATCAGCATCAACTTCTGTGATAGTGAAAGTACCAGCATCTTTTCCGTCATAAGAATAAGCATAAGAATCACCTTCCGCTGCGGTAAATGAGGTTAAGTCGTAAACAATTGCAGGTCCTCCTACTGTGAAAGATGCATTGGCTTCTTTATTATTTTTGTCTGTAGCTCTGATGGTATAATTACCAGCAGTTAAGCCTTCAACATAAATAATATAAGTACCGTCTGTTCCTGTAATAGGCTTGCCTGTTCCGAAACTGGTCAAAGGATAGCCTGCAATGGTTTGTCCATCGCGAAGAATGGTTACAGATGCCAACTTGTCAGTAGTTGTAATTTTACCTGTAAGTGCTTCACCTACTGTAAGAGTAGTTTTAGTCAAAGAAATGGATACTGTTGCATCGTCGTCTTTGCTGCAAGAAGAGAATACAAAGGCAGTCATCAACGCTGCCAAGAGCACGGTTAAATTAAATACTTTTTTCATAACTTTTTTTGTTTTTAGAAAATTAATAAATAAATTGAGTTTAATAATAAATAAATTGTTTGTTATTTGATTGTTTAATTTTTTTGTTCGCCATCATCAACAATATAAACTTTTTTTCAACGTTATATTTTGACGGCACAAAATTATGTATTTACTTTGTACCCGCAAAATTATTTGAAAGAAAAATTACAATTTTAACATTTAAAGAGCCTAAAATGGGATATTGCAACAATTTAAACAGTTATTTTATAGACTTTTCAAACGATGAAAGGTTTAATTTACCTACACATTTTTTGAAAAAAAGTTTTGTTTTTGGTGTATTTCTTTGTTTTTTCGCCGCAGTTTCCGCACAAAACGACACAATTGAACTCAAAGGCGTGGATATTCGCGCCATCAACAAGCAAAGCGCACCGACCGAAAAGTTGGAAACGAAAGACCTCCGCCACATTCCGGGTGCAGAGGGCATTGAGAATTTTCTGACCACGCAGGCGGGCGTAAACAGCAGCAACGAATTGGGTACGCAATACTCCGTGCGCGGCGGCAGTTACGATGAGAATATTATATATGTAAATGATATTGAAATTTACCGACCGCTGTTGGTGCGTGCCGGTCAGCAGGAAGGATTGAGTTTTATCAACCCCGATTTGGTACAGTCCGTAGCCTTTTCTACCGGCGGTTTTGAGGCGCGATACGGCGACAAAATGTCGTCTGTGCTTGATGTTGCCTACAAAAAGCCCAAAGCGTTTGAGGGCAGCATTTCGGCAAGTCTGCTCGGCGCATCGGCATACGTGGGCAGCAGTGGCAAACGTTTTACGCAAATACACGGCATTCGCTACAAAACATCGCGCTACCTGCTCGGCACGCTTGACGAGGCAGGCGAATATAACCCAAACTTTATTGATTATCAAACTTATATGACCTTTGCCTTTTCCCCGAAATGGGAAATAACTTTCTTGGGCAATTTTTCGCAAAACAGTTACGAATTTATCCCGAAAGACCGCAAAACAACTTTCGGCACGGGAATGGGCGAGTTGTATCATTTTAATGTATATTTTGAGGGGCGGGAGGAAGACCTTTTCCGCACGGCTTTTGGTGCGCTTACATTAAATTATAAGCCAAACCAGAACACCACGCTCGGCATTATCGCCTCTGCTTTTCATACGAATGAAGACGAAACTTACGATATTACAGGGCAATATTGGTTGAGTATGGCGGAAGAAAAGGGCGAGGAAAGTGCTACGCTCGGCGTAGGCACTTACCACGAACACGCCCGCAACAAGTTGAAAGCCGCCGTGAAAAGCATTGCCCACAACGGCGAATGGAAAAGCGGCGACAACGCATTGAAATGGGGCATCGGTTTTCAGCAGGAAACGATTGACGACCGCACCCGCGAGTGGGAAATGCGCGACTCGGCGGGATATTCTCTGCCCGGTTCGACTTCGCTCACCGACCGCATTGCTTCCGACCGCACGACGGCTGAGCGAAGTCGAAGCCTTAATCTGTACCGAAACCTGACAGGGCAACAGACCTTAGAAACCTACCGCGTGCAGGCATTTGTGCAGGACACTTACAAATGGCGATGGGAAAAGGGTACTTTGACGCTTATCGGCGGGGTGCGCGGCAATTTTTGGACATATAATAATGAAACGCTTGTTAGTCCGCGCGTGGCGTTGGCATATATTCCGAACTGGGAAGAAAAAGAGTACGTTTTCCGCTTTGCCACAGGGCTTTATTATCAATCGCCGTTTTATAAGGAATTGCGTTATTCGGAAACAGACGAAAAGGGCAATAACGAAGTAAAATTGAACAAAAATATCCGTGCGCAGCAGACTTATCATTTTGTACTGGGTGCCGACCGCTATTTTAAAATCTGGACACGCCCATTTAAATTCACTGCCGAAACGTATTATAAACTTGCGCCGCGACTGACGCCGTATATTGTGGATAATGTACGCATTAAATATTTGAGCAAGTTGCAGTCGAAGGGCTACACGGCGGGGGTTGATTTTAAACTTTTCGGCGAACTTGTACCCGGCACGGACTCGTGGGTGGGCTTTTCGCTGATGAACTCGAAAGAAGATGTGGAGGGCGACAATCACGGCTACATCTCGCGCCCCACCGAGCAACGATACAGTTTTTCGATGTTTTTTCAGGACTATATCCCGCGACACCCCGAATATAAACTGCATCTGAAATTCGTGTGGGCAGACGGTTTGCCTTTTGGTCCGCCCAACGGCGAGCGTTACGAGGCGGTTTTCCGCACCCCGCCCTACCGCCGCGTGGATATTGGTGCATCGCGCCAGTTTGTATTCAAGAATGTGAAATGGCTGAAAGGCATTTGGATTACGCTCGAAGTGTTTAATCTTTTGGATACAAAAAATGTCAATTCCTATTATTGGGTCAGCACCGTTGATGGCAGGGAGTATGCCGTACCGAATTATTTGACTTCGCGGAAGATAAATTTGAAATTGGCGGTGGATTTTTAGTTTTTTAGTACACGGATGGTTATTGAGCGAAGTCGAAATATAACACGGACTTGACGGATTCTCGCAGACTTTTTTTATTTATCGACAAAAAAGACATTTCATTTTTTTTTAAGAATGGAATGTCTAATAAGCAAATAAAAATACAGAATAAATCGAATCATTCTGCGACCGCGCGGACACTATAGCCGTAACTGCGGTAGCCGCCGTACCAACCTGCGTTGCCGCTGCTGAAACCCAAGAGGTACGCGCGGCTACTGTCGTATTGCGTACTGCTCCAATAGTAGCCGAGCGAGTCTGCGTTGAAGAGCGTGCCGTCACTGCCGTCCCTGAGGCCTGCGGCAGGCAGGAAAAGGCTGTTGTTAGTGGTTTTGTCGGTAAATAAACAACCGCTTACGCCATTTTGAGTTGTCCATTGGCTGCTTACTTTATCCGCATCCAGCAGTGTTTGGATTTCAGCCAAAGTCGGCACGCGAAAACCTGCCGGACTGGGGTCGTTGCCGGTTGTCCAAGTAGTGCCGGTAGAATTAGAATTATTCCAAGTATTGCCGCCATTGGAATTTATCATTGGGTTGGTTGCACTCCAGCCTACATTTCTGTTCCATTGATAAAATATTCCATAATCTTCGGGATTATCTGCAAAAGTACCCGGCGCGCCTACATTTCGCGTTGCCCAGCATACGCCGTTTATTATTACACACTTTGACTGCGGCACTTCCACCTTAAACCAAAATTTGCCATAGCGCACATTGTCGGCTTGGTTGTCCCACAAAATGGTTTTGTGTCCGGTGGTAGTGGCAGCGGTGTCGCCTGTTACGGTGGTGGCAGGCAGCCACGTAGTGCCGTTGTCGGGGCTGTAAAACAAAGTCATTTTGGTCGGATTGGCGGCGGTGAGGTCGCAGGTTACCTCTATATGGCAATCGGTAAATTTGACCTGCGTATTGCTTACACTTTGCGCAAAAAACACAACAGGAACAAAAACACAGCCACAAAAGGATAATTTTACGCATAGTTTTTTGTTTATAATACTTACATTTTTGGGGGCGTAATCTGCTTTTAAAAAAAAACGGCTCGACTGTCAAAAGAGGCAGCCTCTTTTGACTTTTTCCGCCCGCAAAGATAAATAATATTTTTTACAATCAACATTTTCCTTGTAAAAAATTATCTTTTTGTTGGATTTTGTACAAAAAAAGAGGATTGCGGGTTAAAAACGCCGTAGGCGTTGCCTGTGAATTTGGGGGAAGGGGGATATGTTTCCCGCCGGCGGCAGGGCTGTTAAGTTCTCTGTCATTGCGGGCTCCGACCCGCAATCCCCTTTGTGGCACGTTCCTTTTAAAAGGGATTGCGG
>JAISJU010000044.1 GCA_031261165.1 Prevotellaceae bacterium | reverse complement strand
CCCTGCAAGGGCGTAATCATTTGGATTTCAGGCTTTCAGCCTGATTGTCCCGATACGCATATTTCACAGGGCGTTGCCCTGTGCTAATGCTCATAAGGCTTTCAGCCTTAAAATGCAGTTGTGCAACAAGCACTTAAACCGACTTGTTTGCATTAATTGCCGTTGGTTTTAACCAACGGATTTATGGTCATATCGCCCGATACATACTCCCCGGCAAAGGTTTTATCACCCCTTTAAACTCCATTTCAATGAGCATCGGCGCAATCCTGCTTATCGGCAACTCCATTTTCAGGGCGATTTGGTTGATGTGCATTCCGTCTTTGGTCAATAAAAGCACCTTTTTTTCTTCTTCGGATAAATCCGTAAATAATGCAGGCTCAATAGCGTTTTTCCCTTTTGGCGAGATTTCCCAGCCCATCATTTTTTCCAAATCTTCGGCACTTTCTATCAATGCCGCCTTATTTTCTTTAATCAGCGTGTTGCAGCCCGCCGAAAATTCATCGCCAACCCTGCCCGCAAAGGCAAACACATCGCGGTTATAATCGTTTGCCAAAGTCGCCGTGCTGAGCGAGCCGCCCTTTTTGGCAGATTCTATCACCACCACCGCATCGGCAAGCCCCGCCACGATACGGTTTCGCTGCAAGAAATTTGGCGCATCGGGGTTGGTTTCGCTCAAATATTCGGTCAGCAATGCCCCTTGCGACAGCATTTTTACAGCCGTTGAGCGGTGCAGGGCAGGATAAATTCGGTCAAGTCCGTGTCCAAGCACGCCCACCGTATTCAGTCCGGCATCCAATGCCGCTTTGTGGGCGCAAATATCCGCGCCGTAGGCAAGCCCGCTCACAATAGTAATATTTTTCTGCGCCAAATCCGCCACCAACTGTTGGCACAGCCCCCTGCCGTAGTCCGTCAGTTTGCGCGTGCCTACGATACTCACAAACCGCCCCGCGTTAAAATCCTGATTGCCGCGCGTAAAAACGATTATTGGCGCGTCATCGCACTCTTTCAAGCGGTATGGATATTTTTCATCGGTAAAAAACAGCGGCGTAATCTTCTTTTTCACAATAAACTCCATTTCCCGCTCGGCACGGCGAAACGCCTCATCTCGTTCTTTGGTCAGTTGCCCCACGAGATACTCGCCGATTTGCGGAATTTTTAGCAGTTGCGCCCGCGTTTGCTTGAAAATATCCTCAATATCGCCCACGTGCGCCAGCAGCGTTTTTGCCGTGATGCTGCCGATGCCTTTGATTTGTGTTAATGCTATTTGATATATTAGTTTTTCCATTTGTCTGAACTATGATTTTAATGTGATTTGTCCGATTTTTATGATTTTATTTTCTTGTTTTTCTCAGAGTAATCAGAAAAATCAAATAAATCACAGTTCAGACAAATTAAAACCCCCCACAATACCCCCGCAATATCCGCCAAAAAATCCCACCAATCCCCCGTGCGCGGTGGGAAAAAGTATTCTTGCAGCAATTCCAGCAGTCCGCCGTAAAGGATTGGCAGGGCGATGGTAACTGCTGTCATTGCGGGCTTGGTTACTGAGCGTAGTCGAAGTATTCCGTCAGATTTATTTGATGGCTTCCGCTGTTCCCAAACCAGCGTTCCCGCCAACACCATATACATTATTATATGTACCACCTTATCCAAATACGGCATCGGCGGCATTTGGGGCAAAGCCTTTCCTGTCGCCGTAGATAAATAGAAGATAACAGCAGCAATGGCAATGGAAAAAAAGTGTTTTTTGACAAATCGAATCATAGTACAAAATTACAAAATAGTTTTTGATAACACAAATAAAATATTTTTTTTGACCGCAAAAAATGCAGATTGACGCAAACAATGTAAGTAATGAGTCATTGCAACCGAAAATTCCCTGATTAGCGGAACTTGCGCCGGACAATGCAAATTTTGAACGCAAATTACGCAGATGACGCAAATTTACGCAGAATATATTTTATTAAATATACTTTGCTTATTTGTGTGATATTTGCGAAAATTTGCGTAATCTGCGTAATTTGCGTTCAAAAAACGTCTTTTTTCGTTGCAAAACCCAGCCCCAACATTAAATAAAATACACCAAAAATACCGTAAAATGCCCCTGAATTCACCTCAAACAAAAATTTAACCAAAAGTTTTATTGCTGATTATCATTGAGTTGAAAGAAGAATATGTTAAATAGCGAAGAATAATTTTGTGTAATATTGTGTAATAGAAAAGAAATATCTACTTTTGCAACAGACTCTATTTGTAGTCAAACGAAAGTAAAAACAAATGAACCATTCATTAAGGCAAAAGAATTTTTCTCTTTTAGCGTTATTTAACCAAATAAATTTGGCGAATAGCAATAATTTCTTAGAGAGAGAGAGAGAGAGAGAGAGAGAGAATTAACACCTATAAGTGTATTTTTCCACTCGTTAAATCGTTCTTTCTGTTTTGTTGTGCTTTTTGTGGAAAAAATTCAAGCAAAACATACCTGTGTCCAAGCGTAATGACGTTTGGTCACAGGCTTTTTTTTGCCCGAAACGTGGTGTGCAAGCAACCGCTGTCTTGGGCTTTTTGTCAATAAGAGAACAGTGGTCATACCCATATCATTGTTATTCTAACAATTCTTTTAGCGAAAAGAAAAAATTGAGTTAATGTTAAAATAGATTTCTGTGATAACTCGACTTGCTGTTCTCTTATTTTTTTAGTTTATAAAAATACAACGAAATAATTTCACTGCGAATTCACGAATAATACATTATGTTTATAGAAAAATTCGTGCATTCGTAGTAAAAAAACGAACGAAAAATCTGTTAGGTTTTCAAAACCTAACAGGTTTATACGAAAAGTTCTTTGAAATATTGGCTTACACGAAAAAAATAAAAAATGGCAATTAGTAATTTGCAATTAATTTGTATCTTTGCAGCAACAAAAAAACAAAAAAATGGAAACAACCAAAAAACAACCGAAAAGGCAAACAGCCATAAGCAAATCCATAAACCTCTCAGCAAGGGACAGAATAAAACCCAGAGGATTATTTGGATTATACAAAGGACGTATTCATTGGGACAAAGAAAAAGAAATCGAAATCTTTAATTTAGGACCACTATGAGAGGTTATTTGCTTGACACTCACATCGTTCTTTGGCTTTTGTCAGGTGAAAATGACCTGAACAAAAACATCAGGGAGGACATTGATTTCTTTCAACATCGCTATTTCGTGAGTGTGGAAACATTGCGCGAAATCGTTATTTTGCAATCATTGAACAAAATAAATTTTGATGATAAATTAGAAAAAATCGTTTCTGCTTTGCAAGAAAGGCAAATCAATATTTTACCTATCGAATTGAAGCACATCGAAGCATTGGAAAATCTTCCGATTATTCAGAAAGAAGGCAAAACTCATAACGACCCTTTCGACCGTATGTTGATAGCACAAGCCATTGCAAACAAACTTTCCATCATTAGTTCCGATAGCAAGTTCCCTTTTTATAAAGATTGCGGACTGAAATTACTGGTAAATGAGATTTGATATTTAAGAATTAGAAACTGTTTTGAATTTTTATTTTTCTGGATTGCTTCGTTCCTCGCAATGACGGCACTCCCATTGTTCAGTGGTACTGACGTTGCGTTTCCCGTCATTGCGAGGTATTTCCGAAGCAATCCAGAAAAGAAAACCAACATACATTATTATACAAAACAAAGCGTGTAAGCCAATACAAAAAAGGCATTACACGCTTTTTTATGTGTCTGAAGCAGAATTTTCAGGATTAAAAGATTTACAGAATGAATATAATCCTGATAATCCTAAAATCCTGTAAATCCTGATTCAGACAGAAAGATATATATATTTTTAAAAACCATTCATTAATTCAATTTTTATTTTATGAAACACCAAAACCAAAGAAATTGGTTTAGGGGCATCAAGCGTATGCTCCTAACCTTGTTGTGTTTGGGAGCGTTTGCGGGAACAACGCAGGCGCAGTCAGTGCTGAGCAGTCTTCAATGGGAAGACGAGGCACCGCGAACAGTCCCCACCACACTGGTAGCACTTGGCGACTCGGGCTATGTGTACATCAACACAAAACTCTTCGCCAAAGATGCACAAAACCTCAAAATCGAGGTTGCGCTACCCATCGGGATTGACTTTGTGCGTGTGGGCGCGACTTCTGCCCCCACCAACGCCAAGCAAGCCCTCTACACAGACGCAAACCTGACTCCCGCTGCCTCTTTCGACAACGGGACACTCACCGGCACCGCCGCCGCAGGTACGCGAAAATTCACCATCAACTACACCGCCAACAGCAAAACGCTGCGCATCGGTGACAGTATTGTGATGAAAATTGCCATCAAAGCCACTTGCGGGGTAGATATTTTTAACCCCGGCAGTTTTGTGATTGACCTTTCCGCTACCGACTTTTTGCTCGGCGGACACCGCGAAATACAGGCAAATGTGCAGAAACCGACCCTGCGCCTTTACGCTACACCCGGATACGAAATTATTAACTACGCTGCGGTGAAAGATACGCAACTCGTGTCTATTAACATTGACGCACAAAACGGATATGTAACATCGTTCCGCGCAATGTTTACTTATAATCCCCAAATTATCTATTTGGACAGTTTTAAAATAGACGGCAACCTGATACCCGCCTCGCGCATTGTGTATAATCCTGTTACGGTAACTACTCAAACCTCGCGCACGGTAACCATTACCTTAACGCAAGCGGAATTGCAGGGCAGGGTAACAACCGCAGCACGCGCACTTACTTTCCGCGCTACTTCTAACAGAGGCTGTAACCAATTTATCAATTCCGAACTTTGGTATGATGCGACCTACACCAATACTAACGCCAAAAACCAGTGCGCTAACTGGTGGCAAGGCAACCAAATTATTTTACAATTGCCTTCTGATGGGGTAGCACCGGCATTTACAAGCCTTACATACGCACAGGTAATAGCCGGAACTGTCGGTACAGGTTCAAGTGCATTACAGCGAACTATACCTTATTTTGACCCAAACAACCCCGAAGCAAAACCTGTTGCCGACCCGCACGCCGATAACTGGAACTGGTTTTGCTGGGACGGCGTAACACCAAATTATGGCGCAATTGTATTTAAAAATACTAACGCTGCACCTACTGCAAGTTTTCAGTTTTATACAGAAATGAATCACGGCTCAAATCTATCGCGTTGCGAATATATTGATACTGCGCAAATCTACTGGCGTGCCAGCGTGCCGAGCAAAATTGACGGCAGCGACAGTATCATAGTATCTTTGCGAAAACTGCCCGGAAGTTTTGTTACCGATTATGCTAATGAATATGGTACCAACACTGCTATATATGATGCTGCTTTGATAGGAAAAGACAGAGGCATATATATCAATTTGCCGCTTAGCAACGACAACCAACTGCCTCCGGGCGTGAAGATAGAAGTGCAATGGGTGGTATATGCCAATCCTGCTTGGATAAAAGATGACTACCGTGCACGGACAACCTACAAAACATACCAAAGAGATTATAATAATATTTCTTACCGATGGAGTAGTCTGACGGCAGGCAACGCTTGTGGACAAACATTTACGTGGTCACCAAACAGTTATAATACTGTATTGTATAAACCTCGTTTTTATGTAGATGCTCAACAGGAATTGACGGTTTATCCCGAAGAAGCCTACACATACAGCAACTATTGCACTACGCACAATTATGCAACAGAAACTTCTGACGGTATGTACACGCAAGTGTATGTAAAATTGCCTAACTGGCTTAATTTGAATATGACCGCCGGAACCATAGAAAGTGCTTTTGATATTGCCGGCAACAAACCGACTCCGGGTACAGGTATTTATCACGGAACGCAAAACGGATACCGTGTTTATTCCGTAAAATATTTGTATGCTTACCGCAACCGTACGGCGAGCAGCCCTTTCTATTATCCTAATGCTGCTACTTGGGCAGCCTATCAAGCCGACAGTATGAAAAACGCTATTACCGGCTTGCTCAATGTTAAAACGATACCTGTGGCTTGTTTGACTACCGGTATTATAACGGATACAATGCAAGTATGGTTTGATTATCAGGGCGGTAATGTGCAAACAGGCGACTGCCGCGGTTTGTTTAAGAAAACAAGCAAACTCTATTCTGTGGTGAAATTCAACTGCCAACCGCGTGCATTGATTATCAAAGACTTTGGAATGTATCGCCAGACGCGAGGATATAAAGATAGCGACAATGACCACTATCCCGATAATGGTGAATTGGCACCCGATGATGAAATACAGCATTGGCATTATTTGGTACGCGACACAGGCTACTATTATATTAAAGGTTATGTAGAAGGTGATGCAAGCAATGTGTGGGACAAACTCGTTGCTATTTTGAAATACAAGACAGGGGGCCCGCTGATGGCAGCCGAACTCTATAAATGGGGTACTAATAATGCCAACTCGCACACGCAACCATTTTGGAACGATGCTACCATTGAAATAAAACGATGGAATGCCGATACCACTGCCTTTACGTTGGATACCTTTAGACTGAATATCCCCGTAGTGAATAATTTGGACTCGCTTACCATTTACTATGACGGCGTAGCCAACGATTTGATACCGCGCGGCGGCGATAGTGTGTTTATTAAAATACCCTTTACCGTTATTCGTGGCGAATATGCTGACAGAGGCAGTATAGACGCTGCGACTTATGGTATAAAAGAATCCAATCCCACTTATTTAGATGGCAAGCATACTTCGGGTGACCCGATAAAAGTGAAGTACAAAGGATTAGATACGCATAATAGAAACGGCAACACTTGGACACAAACATTCCAAAATGCTTGTTCTCTAAGAACTATGGGCTTTTACAATGACACAGACAATCGTCTTTATGGATTGAGTGCAGCGACTTATTGGCATAACTCTGCCGATAATTTTAATTGGGAAAAAGAAGTGCGTGTGTTGCACAAGAAAATGACCTTTACCATCAGAATACCCGCAGGCTATTCGCGTACTAAAAGTGCGGTTGATTTCAACTTTATGCGTTATATAAATGGTAGAATCTGGACACCCGTAGCACCGGATAATGCTAATCCTGCAACAACAACGCATATTGAAGTAAAACCGATTTCGGCAACGGAAGATTTTGCTACGCACGACAGTATCTTGATATTTGATTTTTCTAATGTGTTTGATTATGATTATCAGAACTATGGTAACAACGGCTTAACCTACAATGCCTCTACCGGCTTCCTCAGCAATGGCAAACTGCCTATTGGTGATGATGGTATGGGTGCTCAGTTTATAATGCCCTTGCTTGCTACGCCTATGTGTAATTCTTCCAATACAATGTCAGGAACGAATGTAAATACTACCGGTGCTTGCTATTACACTTTTGAAGATATTTACGGTGGTATATGGAATCGCTCACCCGAAACAACTTATTTAGTTTATAACGGTGCGAAATTATATTTGGAAACATCGCCAACAACAGTCTATGTCAATTCTCAGCAATTATCATTGACTGCCGTAAAAGTACAAAATATACACGGCGAAATAACCGATAATAATACGTGGCTGCGCGTAGAAGGTAATGTGAAAAATTCGTATTTGATAGATAACAGTGTTACGCCTGCGGATACCATTTGGGGTGTCGGTTTGGATAATAACTGGCTTGAAATCGGTACTCTGACGCCTCTTCAAATGAAGAACTACCGTCTGAATTTTGATTACAAAGGCAAAGATGCCTGCGGTGTCAATGATACTGTGGCAGTTTATACCGTGTTTGATGCTACCAATACAAATTATATCCCCGACATTACAAAAACAATTAAAGATGTCAATGTTTGTAACCGTGGCACTTATCAATACACGATATTAGACAGTGAGAGTCCTCGTGCAAAAATTGCGGGTAGTGTAAGGGCAACGATACCGAACAACGCCAACCCTGCAAAAGTCAATTATTTGCACCATAACGACCCTTATTATGTAACCTGGCAGATAAACGGTCGCGTATCTCAGGGCGCGTTGAACAATCCGAGTGTAGATTTGCGTGTTCCCGCGGGTCAAATCTATGTAGATACGACCGCTGCTTACGGCGTAGCGCAATTTGAATATCCGACCGGTACCTGGAATCCGATACCTGCTGCAGTTTTATCGCAGTTGCAAGCGGCTTTCGGTGCAACGTCCAACGATACTCAGACCCGTAATTTGACCATTTACGCAAAAGATTTGGTTGAAAGCGACATCTTTATGTTACCCGGCTGGGGTGCCGATGCCTCTTTTGGTTTCACCGATTCCGCCCGTGTGATAAATATCCGCATACCATTCATTCCGAATTGCGAAACCGACTTGGCAGGTTTGCGTTTCCGCGGTACTTTCCACGGCGTTAAATCTTGCGGCGAGCCTGTAGAAGATGACGGTATGGTAGTTGATACCCGTACAATATATACAGACGTATTGCCTGAATATTCTTTCCAGGTGAACTTGGAAAACCTGGATATGAGCAATCGTCTTTATACCCCCGACCACAATACCGACTATTTCATAGCCACCTTCCATAAGGATTTGGGTGCTGCCTGGTTGGACGGTTTCGGTAAGGCAATCAAGCCCTACGACTATGTTCGTTTGCGTTTGCCTTTGGATTTGACGATAAACGGTACGATAACCAGTCCCGAGTTTGGCGTTATCAGCATTACGAACTGGAATAACGGCAAGGGCGATGAAGACCTGATTGACGGCACTCGCACCTATAATTTGAGTTTCCCGATACAGCAGTTGAATGACAGTATGGCAACATTGATGGACAGTATGTCTTTCACTTACCGTATTCCCTTCCTGTTCACTCCCGACCCGCTCGGCGGCTGCTCTGCTCCGAAGAAAGAAATCGTATGTCAGGTAATGACGAATGTGAATTTTGCTCCCGGCATTTGCGAAGACCGCCCTGCGAGCGTAGGCTCCGGTGAGTTGTTGCTGTTGACGACCTCTTTGAGCGATGCAAGTTTCACGGCTTGTATTAATATGCCTACTCGTTTGATAATCGCCTGTGCGGGTGTAACGCCTGTTTGGTATCGCGACGCGGTTGGCACCGGCGGCGAGTTGGGGCATAATAATTATTATGATTATACTCCGACCACTATAACTCCCGATACCTTCTGGATACGCGGCGTTTATGACTACGGCGGCGATGAAGAAGAAGACTTCGGTGTCGCCAATGTAGTGGTACGAAAATACCCTCAAGTGAAACCTAACTTTTCCGCCCTCGCCGTTTGCGAAGGTACAGAAACCAATTTTATTTACAAGAGCGGTGCAAATGCCTCCAAAGTAGGCACTGCGAATGTCAGTTCCGCCAATACCA
>JAISJU010000010.1 GCA_031261165.1 Prevotellaceae bacterium | reverse complement strand
CATTTATACGCATCGTCTTGGGCAGAGCCGATAGAGAATAAGGAAGTGTTGGAATATCAGGAGTATTTGAAGAGAAAAAAAGGCGGGGTGTAAAAAAGCCCCCGACTACATTGCCGGTTAGTTTTCGCAGGCAAACCGGAAAATGATTAAGGTGCGCATACACCAAGCCAGAGGCTATAAGCCTTTGGAGTGTATGCGCACCCTATTTTTATGTTGCCTGCGACAGCGGGGACAAAAGTAGTAAATATTTTAGAGATAGAAAAATGAAAAATTATACCCAAGCCCCTTTGCCATTTCAGGGGCAAAAAAGAAAATTTGCAATGGCATTTAAACAGGCTTTAAATGATTTTGAAAACGTGGAATTAATTGTGGATTTGTTCGGCGGGTCGGGGCTATTGTCGCACTCAGCAAAAATAACTCTTCCAAACGCCCGCGTGATATACAACGACTTTGATGGTTACCATCTGCGGCTTGACAATATTGCAAAAACAAACGCATTGATTGCTGATATTCGGGAAATAATCGGTGTTTGCCCAAAAGAAAAGAAATTAACAGAAGACGTGCGAGAAAAGATTTTACAAAGAATTGAACGAGAAAAAGGATTTGTTGATTACATCACGTTGTCGTCTTCGCTCTTATTTTCGGCACAATATGTTACATCGCTGCAAAATTTAAAAACACAGGGATTTTATAATAAAGTTAAACTTTGCAATTATGAATCTTCAACGGACTATTTGCGAGGCGTGGAAATTGTGAAATATGATTACCGTGAACTATTTGAGCGTTACCGACATTTTCCGAATGTTTTATTTCTTGTTGACCCGCCATACCTTTCAACTGACTGCTCCACTTATAACGCCGGAATGTGGCGGCTGTCGAATTATTTAGATGTGATAAATGTATTGTGGAATAATTCCTATTTCTATTTTACCTCGAACAAATCAGGCATTGTGGAATTATTAGAGTGGGTTAGTAAGAATTTCGCGGTTGATAGTCCGTTCAATGGCGCGACCATAAAAACTACGGCTGTTGCATTGAGTTACAATGCTGCTTACACAGATATTATGTTATATAAGGAGGTAAAGCGATGACGGTAGAATTGAATAAGATTTATCAGGGCGATGCGCTCGCAGTGCTGCGGGAACTGCCTGCCGAGTACGTGGATTGTATTGTTACAAGCCCGCCGTATTATGGATTGCGTAATTATGGCGTTGATGGGCAAATAGGGCTTGAAAATACGCCCGAAGGATACATTGAACGCCTGACGGCTGTGTTTATGGAATGCCACCGCGTTTTGAAACGTGAAGGTACGATGTGGGTAGTTATCGGCGACAGTTACGCAGGTAGCGGGCGCGGCATTGGCGATGTCAATAAAAAAGGCGTGCAGCCGAAGGCAAGTTTTGTTTAAGCCTTATAAATTAAATGGTTATAAAAATAAAGATTTAATGGGCGTTCCGTGGCAATTGGCGTTCTCATTGCGGGCAGGTGGTTGGTATTTGCGTCAAGATATTATCTGGCATAAACCTAACCCGATGCCGGAGAGTATTCGGGACCGCTGTACGAAAGCGCACGAATATATCTTTTTATTATCGAAATCGCCGAGATATTACTTTAATCACGCGGCAATGCTCGAACCTGCTCATTATGACAACCGAAAGAAAACCGCACACGGCGGCAGTACAAAGTACGCAAACTCGCCGCACGGACAAACGTTTTCGCACGGCGGACGTGAGCGTTGGCAGGTACAAGATGGGCAGTTTGTGCGTAATCGCCGTAGCGTGTGGAGCGTACCAACGCGGGCGTTCAAAGGTGCGCATTTTGCCACGTTCCCGCCTAATTTGATAAGGGCGTGCATAGATGCGGGCTGCCCGCCCGGCGGCGTTGTTCTTGACCCCTTTATGGGCGCAGGTACAACAGCGGTGGTAGCGCGGGAACTGGGACGGAATTATGTAGGTGTGGAGTTGAATGCGGAATATGTGAAGATGGCAGAGGACAGAATTGCAAAATGAATTAAAAATGTACTTTTCGTTTTGAATTTGTGTACTTTTTGTTTTGCGGATTATAAATGATTGATTCTGGAAGATAAAGCCACTTATGTGCTTGCTGATATTCGGGAGCATAAGTAACAAATTCTGTCAGTTTTTTCTTTAAAAATGCCTCCGCTGCTCTCACTTTTTTATGCAAATATATTTTTTCATATAGAGATAATCGTGCCATACAAAATTCTTCATAAGAATACTGCCCTCCTTTATCAATTCCTAAAATAATAAAATCTTCTGTAATGTCTTTTTCATTCTGTTGGGGGTGTATATGTTTTGTGTATTTTTCTAACGAATCAGGTAAATTATTAGAAGAAATACTGAAAATATTTATTTTGTTAAAGATTCGTTGTAAATCCATTTCTATTTTTATTCCAGAAAAATGTTCTTCTCTGCTCATATAGTCAAGTTTATCTACATCAAGCCCACTACTCATTAGTTGCGCCAAAAATATTGTTTTGGATTTATTTTCAATAGGCAAACCTGCAATAAATCTTGCAACGTGTTCCAATACACTTCCTAATTCTTCTATGGTTTTGATTTTTTCTCCATCTTTGTAGGTAAATAACGCGATATTATTTGAAAACAATATTTCTGCAACTTGTCGTGTTCCTAATATTGTAATAGAAAATATTTCAAAGAGGCTAAGTTTATCTTTTTCTTTTGCGAATTCATCATTAAAAATACTTTTTATAGTTTCTACTGATGGATAATCTATATTATTTTCTTTTTCTTCTCCCGTTTCTTTATCTACATATTTATGTTTGTATTTTCCTCCTTTTAGTTCGCTCATTGCAAACTCGGTTAAATGACTAAACATACAATGCCCCACGTCGTGAAATAATGCAGCAAGTCGGATTTGAGTTTCATATTTATCTAAAATATCAATATTTATTTTTTCATTTTCATATTCTCCAGGCTTGTGGCGTTCTCTCAATCTTGTTAATACTTGATTTATGCGACCTATCGTTCCAATAGTATGTTCAAAACGAGTATAATTTAAGGACGGATAAACAAGATTTGCTAATCCTAATTGCGTTACTTTTCTTAATCGTTGAAACAGTAATGTATCCAACATAGCCATTTCCCACGAATAAATTTTTACATAGCCTACAACGGGGTCTAATATTTCCTTTGAATGCTTATATTGTTTGGGATTGGATAAATTGATATATTTTGATACAAAATCAACAATTCCATCATAAAAGGGCTTTAACCTTTCATCTTGTGGCAACCATGAAAATAATTTTTCTGTGTTCATATAATGGCTCTATTTATATTCTGTTTTACAATATTCAATACTTCATCTGATAACTCTTTTTCATCAACCACCATTGCTGTTACTTGCTCTGCAAGCCAAAGTATTAAAAGTTCTTCCCTGTCGCCCTGCAAAAGTTCGGCAATAATGGGTATATGTTCTTTACGAGCGCGGCGTTCGCCTCTTTCGATTTTACAATAAGAAACAGTATCAATATCCAACGCTGCCGCCAACTTTCGCTGTGGAATTTGGTGGTCTTCGCACAACTGTTTTATTCTATCATTGAACATCATAACTTACAATTTGAGTGTCTTGCGATTTGTCGGCAAAGTTACAACTTTTCTCTGAATTAGGGATTGTTTTCCTTGAAAATTTGTTGACATTTTTTTAGGATAATGTTGTCGCATCTAGGGTATTGTCTTTGGGTTGCCTATAACTCATAAATATACGCAACTTTCCTTTTTGCCTGTATTTTACAAACTTCAGTATAAATCATTGCTGTTTAATTATTTACTGTTTTGTACTAATTGCGTATTTTGTATTGTCATTGTCCCCAATCTTTGGACAGCGTCCCAAGAATTTGCGGATATACCGTATAAAATTGCCGAAATCACGATAACTCGGCTGCCAAAGGGTTTTGCTTTGTGCGTGAAGTTCTCATTGAGTTGGGTGTTAATTTTTTTATGCTACAAATGTATCACTATATTTTTTATTGTATAAAGGATTTTAGTTAAAAAAACATATAGAGGGGGATTTTTTGTTTGGAGAGGGCGTAGCGTTAATAAAGTGTTGTCCACACAAAAAAATGGTGGAACTATCCCAATCAAAGTTATAATATCATTTTCTAAACAAATATTAAAATCACAAAAAATCAAGCAATTCCTAATTATAATCACTACTTTTGCGCCAATCTTTTGAAAATGATTAGATATTGCAAATATTACTATAATCGTTACAAAAAATATCTGCGCAATAAGTGGGTAATTGCTGTAGCCGTTTTGGTGTTAATTCTAATTCCTTTAACCGTGTCTTTTGTCAAATATCAGATAGAAAAGCGGGAAATAAAGGAAGTGATTGACTATGAAAAGCAGCAGTTGGAAATGGAATATGACGATTGGACATACCGCTCGGAACAGGCGCAAACGACTATCGGCAACGACTCGCTACTGATGTTGCTGGACAACGAGCGCAACAAGATACACCTGCTTTTGGAAGAGATGCGCACGCTGGAATCGACCAACCTGCGCAAAATGAACGAACTGCGCAAAGAACTTGCCGATGTGCGCAAAGTGGCGCGGCAATATCTTGTGCAAATTGATTCCCTCAGCCGCGAAAACCGCAGCCTGAAAACCGAAAACACGGAAATAAAACGCCGTAACCGCGAAATGGAAAACAACCTGCAACAACTGTCGCAGGACAAAAGAGCCTTAAGCAGTAAAGTTACGCAAGCCTCTATCCTCGAAACGGCAAACATCAAAGTTGATGGAATGAACATCGTGGGACGAAAAACCACCGTGCTGACGCGCATTGAGAATTTCCAGTGCTGTTTCCGTATCCTGAAAAACAAAACCGCTGCCGTTGGCATAAAGGACATCTACCTGCGCTTTTCCGCCCCTGACGGCACGCTGTTTGAAACTACGGACAACTCGGGCATCACAACATTTGTGTTTGAGAACAAGAAAATCCCTTTCACTTCGCGCAAAACAATCGAATATGACGGTGATAATGCGGATATTTGCATTTTTTGGAAAGCACGTCCGCAAATGACGGAAGGCGCGTATCGCCTCGAAATTTTTGCTGACGGATTTTTGATTGGCGAAAAAGAAGTGGTTTTATAGAACGCAAATTACGCAGATTACGCAAATTTTCGCAAATATATCTTATTGTTTATAGAATATATTTGCGAAAATTTGCGTAATCTGCGTAATTTGCGTTCAATTATTTCTTCTTCACCACTTCCGCCATTGGGTGTCCATTGCCCGAAATGCCGGTAACCTGCGCTTTGATGTAGCCGACTTTCAGTTTAGATTCAATCGCCAAGGGAATGTGATTTTTGTCATCGCTAATCCAAATGGTCATTCCCTCGCCTTTTTCAAACAGTTTTCCTTCGGCTAACAGCGGTCTTATTTTCAGACAGTTATACGATTTGCCGCTTTTGAGCGTAATTTTATCTTTACCCACATAACGCAGGTAGAGGTTGAAAGTGTCTTTGCCGAAAATCATCGGCATTGACATTTTATGATTAAGTTCCCAGTCGTCTGTGTTGGCGTTGCGCAGATTGTAGAGCGTGGTCAGCAGGTCGTAGTACGCCAATTTGTTTGACGTAATGGTGTCGTATTTCGTACCTTTTTTGCGCTCCTGTTCCACCGTAACACTCCATTTGTCGGTATCGTTGTCGAGATAGCGCAGGTTGCTAATGGTATAATAATCAGGCTCAAAACTTGCCTCTCGCGAAGAATAGGGTTTTAGCGTTTTCTTGTTTACATAAGTCGTTACTGTGTCCGTAAAAGTGAACATACCAAAAGTATTGACCGTTTTCCCTGCCATTTTCAGGCGGTAGGCGGGTGTTTTGTTGTATGTGATTTCGCGCACGGTAAAATCGACTTTGGCTGCCGTTATCCAGATAAAACCCCAGTTGAAAAACACATCATATTGCAGTTTTTCACTTGATTTAAAGGCGTACTCGTTGTTTTCCTGTGCATTGGCAAAGATGAACGACAGGGCGAGTATGGCGGTTAAAAAAGTTTTTAGTTTCATTGCTTTTGTTTTATGTTTTTGACTTGGCGAAGGGCAAAAGGTTTAATTTTGCTTTTTCGTTGTTGTTTTACCTTTTAATTCCTGCGGTTTTTGCTGCCAGATGGGCAATGTGGAATAACTCCAATCTTCGCGCACTTCCCAATTTGCCCGCAATGTAATTTTTTTCGGATAATAATACACTTTTTCGGGCTGACGTTGCTCAGCGTAACTGCCGCCGTTCCACGTTTCATCGCCGTTTTCGTCAATAAACAGGCGCAGATAATAATTGCCCGCCTCCACATAATCGAAGTAGGTGCCGTCGCTTTCGGCTTTGCTTTGGCGCAGCGGCTGGTCTTTTTCGTCTAACAATTCAACGACAATTCGGCTGTCAAAAGGCTGCAAATCAAGTGCCAATGTGGAATATTCGCTCAATGCGCGGCGTTTGAAACCGATAGAGGCTTTGTCCGTTGCTTTGCCGAAAACATCGAAAACGGCTGCGGAATCTATGGTCAGCGTGTAATTTTCACTTTCTTCGAGCGGGGCAATGACGGTATAACTGTTCAGATAAGGATAATTGTCTGTTTTCCTGAAACTTATCGGCATATCCACCGTGTCTTTGCCGTGCCGCAGGTGTATTTTTTTAAATGTGCTGTCTTTCACAGGCACATCAAAAAACAGTTTCAAACTATCGTAATATTCCAATTTTCCGCCGGTTATATTGTTGGTAATCAGTTGAATTTTGGCATTATTGTCTTTTTTGGCAAGGTTTGTTGCCGAAATGCTGTCAATGGTTATTTTATTGAAACCTTCGCCAAGCAAGATGTGAACGCTGTCTATCTTTTCGGTTAAATGCTTGACCACGAGATGTAAAGTGTCTATTTTTGCCAAAGTGCTGTCGAGCCAAAAAGTGATTTCATTTCTTTTGGGCGAAACTTTGAAAGCAGACTCTGTCAATTCAAAATTTCGCGCTTCAATTTGCGATACATCATTCAATTCTTTGTTGAATGTCAGCGTAAATTTTTCCTTTCTTTCGCGTTTCGCCTCTATGGTCAGCGTGTCCGCCTTTTTTTCTTCGTATTGAAAAAGAATAAGGTTGTTAAAGCGCAGACTGTCAGCGATTTTTGCAGTATCCTTGCTAAGCGTGTCAGGTTGAAGAATATTTTCCGAAAACGCCACTGCCACAGGGCTTTTCGGGTCAAAACGGTAGCCGTCATTCACGTTTTGGGACAGCGCGAAAACGCGGTAATCGCCCGCTTTTACGTTTTTCACGGCAAAGCGACCGTTGGCATCGGTTTTGGTAATGCGGTCGAAGGGTAGGGTAGTGAATGCCGTGTCGCTTAAATTGCTGTGAATACCTGTCAGAGTGTTTGCTATCGGGTCGAGCGTTTGGGCATCAAACAGTGTGCCGCTGATTTGCAGCGTGTCGAGTTCCGCGCCGGTGGAAAAGGCAAAAGCGAAATTGGGCAGCACGTTTTTTTCGTTGTTGTCCGCAATGGCGCTGCCGAAGTCGATGGTGTAGGTGGTGTTCGGTTGTAAGGTGTCTTTCAGTTCCACCGTGATTTTTTTGCCCGCAAGTTTGATAACCGGCATACGCTTTTGCGGCGGCGACACGGTTACATTATTATAGGCGTCTTCCAACAGTACGTACTCGTCAAAATTGATTTCAATTCGTTGCGAAGACACATTTGTTTCATTTTGGGCGGGCATACTTCGCGCCACACGCGGCGGCGTGATGTCCTTTTTTCCGCCTTGCGGTCCCATTCCTCTGTTGGCGCAAGAGCTGAGCAATATGATTAATATAATATGTAGAAATATTTTTTTCACGGTGCAAAGGTAGTAAAAAAATGAAATACATAACGTCCGTTTATTTACAGAACATCGCCCGATAAATAAGATTGATACAAATATTCGGGGCTTTCATAATAAACACTGCTGTTGAAATCTTCTATTTTGCGCGAAATCCACGAATTATACACCTCAATCAGGGTATCAATCAGCGGTTTGTTTTGTTTCGTGCTGACTTCTATTATTAACCTTTTATACACTTTGCCAATATCCCAATGTGTTGGTATTGAGAATTTTGCGTTGGCAACATTGTCAAAAGTTTTTTCTTCTATTTTGTATTGTTTTACCAGGTCATAAGTGATTTTGTCTATATTTTCGCTGTGATACACATCTGCCAAATCGAAGAGATGTTGCAATTTTTCTTTACCAATGGCATTGACCACCACGCTACGGTGGTTTTTGGTTTTCCTGCCGATGTATTCTATCAGCGAACACAGGAAAAACAAATTATTATCGTTTTTGTCTTCTCTTCCGTTCATAATTAAATGGTGTTAGATTCAGTATATTGCAAACAATTCAATGATTTTTGGGTGCAAAAACAAATTTGATGTGTCGGATATTTGAATTTTGCCAACACCCAAAATTGTTCGCGTGTGATAATGCCATTGACAAAGTCGGATATGTAATTGTAAATTTGGTCATTAGCCATTGCACCAATCACAATATCAAACTTATGCGTTTTTCCGGCACGGCAATCCACAATAAAGTCAAGCCATTCCTCTGTCATTTCTTTGAAATGCAGTATTTTGAGTGTATCATTCGGCAAATATTCAAAAACAGAAAGCACAGCCGTATCGTAGCGTTTCGCCCAACGAGCCGCCTGTTCTTCCATTTCTGTGCAATAAAACCCTGTGCCAAAGTCCTTTGGAAATTTAGTTTTGATGATTTTCGGATTTTCAACTGTGCAATATCCGCCGTGATAAATTCTCATTTGTTTTGTATTTTGACTGCAAAGATAATGAAAATAAGTGATTGTGAAAAATTAATGTTATGTTTTTATGTCTTCGTGTTTCTTCGTGTCTTCTTCGAGCAACTTCGTGTAATGAAATTTGTTACACGAAGATGCACAAAGTTTTGCACGAAGATACACGAAGTTCAGAATATTGTAATAATTATTAGAGTTTATATAGAATAGAATATTTTGATTTTC
>JAISJU010000162.1 GCA_031261165.1 Prevotellaceae bacterium | reverse complement strand
TCTGAAACATAGGGTAGAAAGGGAGTTATCCGCATTCGGCTTTGGTATCTATGTTTATGCACATTTATTAAAATTATGATTAAAATTCAAGCGCGACCGGAGTTTATCAACCAATTAAGAATTTTTGATTGGGGTAAGAACTTGCAAGTGGATTGGCACAACTTTTTGGACTATTGCCGGTTCTCAAATTTGGCAACCATCATTGTGGAAGATATGACGATTTATTCGCTCAAAACAAGCAGCGGAAAAATCGAAAATTTTGAGTGGTTTATCACGAAACCGTCAAATGAGTTGTTTGCTGACGAACTTGTTTATATTATGAATTTGAAAAAATATGACCTCGAAAATTTGACAAAAATAAAAAAAGACAAATTGACAGGAACGATTTATGGGACTTATTGCAGAAAATTGAATTAATGTAAAATATTGTAACGCCGTAGGCGTTGCCTGTGCATAACTCCCAGATTTATCCGCTGGCGCGGATTTGTAGTGCTTGTTGCACAACTAAACATCAACAGAAAAACCCTTATTTATTTCAGTTCATTTCGGCTACGCTCAATGTAACACCCTTAGTAGCCCAAAAATTGTGTAAAAATCCCTTATTCCCTTATTCCCTTATTATCAATATCTTAATCTATAAATAAGGGAATAAGGGAGTGGGTGAAATATGAACAATGCTACTAAGGGTGTTACATTGAGCGTAGCCGAAATGAACTGAAATAAATAAGGGTTTTGACAAATTTTTCAGTTGCGCAACATACACTTGTAATCCGTGCCAAATATCTGATAATAATATAATTAAGGTACAGATTTCAAATTAGGAGTGTTCGGAAGATTATTTTTAGGCACAGAGTGCCGTAAATATTTGTAGTAAATGATAAAATGATTAGTATTTTAAGGTGCAGCGCACCGTAATATTGAAACTGATTACGGTGCGCTGCACCTTAAAATACTAATCATTTTATCATTTACTACAAATATTTACGGCACTCTGTGCCTAAAAATAATCTTCCGAACACTCCTAATTGCAAATCCGCGCCGGCGGGGCAACAGTTTTTATCAATCAAAAAAACACCCGTTCAGACAATAAAAAAACTGCAAATAATTTTTTTCGGAAAATATTTGCAGTTTTCTTTTTTTTATTATATCTTTGTAAAGATTTTATTCCAAAATGGCTACCGATAACAAGCAACTGATAAACAGCCTGATAGAGAAATCAACAGAGTTGAAATCTTTAAATGCACAACTCAAAAGCGACAAGTTGGCGTTGCAAAATGAGTTGGACAGGCAAAGGGAAGACCTGAAAATGGCGTATCGGGACAGTGTGGAATGGAAATCGAAGTACGACAGCCTGAAAATTGCCAAAACAATGGCGGCAAGCCGGGAAGATATTGATGCGGCACAAGCAAGACTGTCAAATTTAGTGCGGAAAATTAATAAATGTATTGCTCTGATTAATCAACAACAATAAAAAGAGCGAAATGAACGAAAATTTATTCACAATCAATGTAAAAGTTGCCGAGCGGTCATATCCCATTCGCGTTGAAAAAGAAGACGAAGAAGATATGCGCAAAGCGGCAGATTTGCTTGATGATACGGTTTCAAAATTCAAAAAAAAATATCCGGCAGGAGAAACAGATTCCAAAATCTCACTCATCGACCATTTGATAATGGCGGGTACGCAAATTGCATTTCAATACAAGCGATTGGAAGCCCAAAAGGATATTGATGTGCTGGAACTCAAAAATTTGGCGAATATTTTGAACTCGGACGAGAATTAAACGTTAAAGAAATACAGATTTTTTTCATATTTACCGCACTGCCTGAAACTTAAAAAAACGAGTTTCGTGTAGTGCTTTTTTATTAACCTTTAAAAACTTTTAAAAAATGGTAGTATACATATTATTAACAGGCGTTATTTCACTTGCAGTCGGCGGCGCAGCCACTTGGGGCTTTGCTACGATGTTTGGCAAAAATCGCTATAAACAAGTGGCAGAAGATGCAAAACGTATCTTGGAAGATGCAAAAGCGGAGGCAGAAGTGCAGAAAAAAGACAAAATGCTGGAGGCAAAAGAGCATTTTCTGTCGCTGAAAACCGAACACGAGAAACAGGTCAATATCCGAAACCAAAAAGTGCAGCAGCAGGAAGTGCGCCTGCAACAAATGGAAAATTCTTTCCGGCAAAAGGAACAAAACTTCCACCATCAGCAGGAAGATGTTGCCAAAAAGAAAAACGAGGTTGAGGCGATACGCGAAAATCTTGATAATCAACTGAAAGTGGTTGATGCCAAAAAACAGGATTTGGAAAAACTGCACCGTCAGGAACTGGAACGGCTGGAGGCAATTTCGGGCTTGTCGCTCGAACAGGCAAAGGAAAAAATGATGGAAATGGTGAAAGAAGAGGCTCGCGCCGAAGCCGTTTCTTACTCCAACGAAATATTGGAAGAGGCAAAAATGAATGCCAACAAGGAGGCAAAAAAGATTGTCGTTCAGAGCATTCAGCGTGTAGCCACAGAGGCGGCTGTCGAAAATTCGGTAACGGTTTTCCATATTGATTCAGACGAAATGAAAGGGCGCATCATCGGTCGCGAAGGGCGCAATATCCGCGCATTGGAGGCGGCTACCGGCGTTGAAATCATTGTTGATGACACGCCTGAGGCGATTGTGCTTTCGGCATTTGACCCCATACGGCGCGAAACGGCTCGCCTGGCTCTGCACCAACTCGTTACAGACGGGCGTATCCACCCCGCGCGTATCGAAGAAGTGGTAGCCAAAGTGCGCAAGCAATTGGAAGAAGAAGTGGTGGAAATCGGCAAACGCACGACCATCGACTTGGGCGTTCACGGCTTGCACCCCGACCTTGTGCGTATGATTGGCAAGATGAAATATCGCTCGTCTTACGGACAAAACCTGTTGCAGCACGCCCGCGAAACGGCAAACCTCTGCGCCATTATGGCAGCGGAACTCGGCTTAAATCCGAAAAAAGCGAAACGCGCCGGATTGCTGCACGACATCGGCAAAGTGCCTGACGATGCACCGGAAATTCCGCACGCATTGCTCGGTATGCAACTTGCCGAAAAGTATAAGGAAAAGCCCGATATTTGCAACGCCATCGGTGCGCACCACGAAGAAATAGAGATGGATACGCTGCTTGCGCCGATAGTGCAGGTGTGCGATGCCATTTCGGGCGCACGACCGGGCGCACGCCGCGAAATCGTTGATGCCTATGTGAAACGCCTCAACGACCTCGAGAAACTCGCGCTCTCGTATCCGGGTGTACTGAAAACTTACGCCATACAGGCAGGTCGCGAACTGCGCGTTATCGTTGGCGCGGACAAAATTGACGATAAGGCAACGGAAATGTTGTCCTACGAAATAGCGAAGAAAGTACAAGATGAAATGACTTATCCGGGACAGGTGAAAATCACGGTAATACGCGAAACGCGGGCGGTAAGTTATGCGAAATAGATGATTTTTTGGGGCAGTTTGGTTTTGACAGCGGGCAGAACTATTCTGTAAGCACGTCCCCGAGATGCCGATTACGGGGTTAATCATAGACGGCAGACCATAACTGGCGAAGAAACTACTTACGCTCTCGCTGCCTAAAATCGAATCACAGTAGATACTGGCTTCATTCCGACACAAGGTGTTGGAACGAGACATCACCCAAACACCACGCCCTGAGGCAGTTTGATATGGTGGTGCGGAAAATTCGGGGATAGTTCGGGCTTGCCTCGCAGCCTGAATGAAATTTAGAGGATAAGGTAACGGTTGGTGGCTTTGGTCTTGCCGTTGCACGAAAATGAAGGCAAAGATAAGCGTGTAGAAAGCAGATTATTTCCTCGTTTGGACACGGGTTCGACTCCCGTCTGCTCCACTTTACTTAACAAGAGTATATCGAATTTTCAACGATTCATACTCTTGTTTTGTTTTGTCCGCAGGGCAAACTAAAAACACCTCACACGCCTTTTGCGCCAATGGAACATCATCAAAATGGTCGGTATATAAAACGATGTTATGAGGTTTATTACCAATTAATTGCATTGTAGATTGTAGTTTTCGCTCACCAATATTTTCTTGTAATATACCCTTTGCAATATAACTTGCCGAATAATTTTCAAAACAGTTCATTTTCGTTACATAATATTTCACGTAACAATCGGGTGCTGCCGTAGCCAACAATGATTTTTCGTGTTTATTCAGCAAACTTTTTTTCGTTTTTCTCTTCAAAAATGAGGCAAATGAGGCATTACAGCATTTGATGAATTTCTTATCTTTATTTTGCTCGTGAAAATTCATCATTTTTTCTTTGAAAGTAAACCGGTCAATTTTTCCGAACACTCTTTGCAGTGTAGTCTTAAAAATGAGCCAATTATAATCTATTCGGAAAAAAAACAAAGCGGCAATAAAAGAAAATACGAGCCAGTATTGAAAAGAATTAAACGAAATCAGCGTACCGTCTAAATCGTATATGCCGATGCTGTCCGTTGTGTTGTTTGTGGGTTTCATTGCTTATAATCATTAGACCATGGAAAACGCACCAATGTTCTGTTATATATTTGATAATCGGCTTTTTTCACCGGTCGGTTAAATGTTTGAGTAAGGACAGCCGTTTTTATATTCCAATTATTGTTTTTCATTTGGAGGAATTTTTCCGTATCCCTGATGGTAACACCGCTGTCTATGGCATCATCTACGAGTAAAATATTCTTTATTTGAGGATTTTCAAAAAAAGACAAATCGTTTGAGAGAATGTTTATTTTATCTAATTTTTCCTCGTGTTTTCTCATTTTTCCCAACATTTCATAGCAGTTATTTTCTGTTATTCTGGCGAAATTTAATATTTTCTTGGGAAAATGTTTAAACATATTTCTTGCCTTACTTTTATATCTGGTCAATTCTCGTTGTCTGCCAACCAACAAAAGAGGCAAATATAATTTTTGAGCGATGGTTTCTGCTATTAAACGCCCCCCCTCGGCAATTCCTACTATCAGGTCGAATTGACAATCAAACCGTGAAATCAATAATTCGCAAGCCTTTTCTATGTCTGCATTTGTTAAGTCTATTACCTTCATTATTGATTAATTAATTGATATATAAATACATTCTCGTATCCATCGGCTGTTCTAATCCATTTATGAAGTTCTCCCGACTGCTTAAAACCGACTTTTTCAAAAAGATGGATACTTGCTGTGTTGTTGGCGGGAATATGGCAATATATTTGCTGCAATTTCAGAAACGAAAAGCAATAGTTTTCTACAATCTTCATTGTTTCAAGTCCCAAGCCTTTGCGCCGGTATTTTTTATCAATAAGCAAACCGAAAGCTGTGCGTTGGTTGAAAAAGTCGAAATCGAACAAATCTACGCAGCCGATGGTTCGACTTCGCTCACCAACCGATTGAAAATCAACCATTAAACGTAATTGTTTGGCTGTATAAATATCTTCGCTCGCATTTTTAATAAATTCTTTCAGCGCGTATTTTGAATATGGCGCAACGCTACTGCCCAACGACCATAATGCCGTGTCGTTTTCCCATTCATAGAGCCGTTGCAGGTCGCTCGGCTCTACCGCGCGGAGTTTTATGTTGTTGGTTTCGAGCATCATTTATATTGCGTAGATATTATTTCCCAAAAAATTTTGCAAAAAATCCCTTTTTCTTCGATTTCGGATAATAGCCTTCGGTATTGGCGTAGGGCTGATACGGATTTCCGCTTTTAATCATTTGGTAAATGGCACCCCAGTCGGGCAGCCCGCCGATGTTTCGGTCGTCAATGTAAAGGTCGGCAGCCACCTTGCGTGGGGTGTCGCTATCCAACTTTTCGGACGGATAATTTTCGTTGTGTGCATAGAAAATCACGCCCCGCTCACGGCAATATTCCACCGCCTCGTTGAGTTCCTTACCGGTGCGCATTGTCCATAAAATCAGCCTGTGATGCGGGTTTGCCTGTATTTTCCGCAAAGTTTCCAACGCAAACGGAATTTCATCACCGATTTTTGGAAATTTGTGCTCAACGATTGTTCCGTCAAAATCTACTGCAATTATCATAATGAGTTGTAAGTTATGAGTTAAGAATTATTTTTGTATATATCCACCTTATTTTTTCAGAGTTCCCTTAGTAGTGAGTAGATTTTTTCTTACTCCCTTATTTTAATAAAGGAATAAGGGGTTTGGATATTATCATTTGCTACTAAGGGGCTTAAAAAGGTCTTGTAATCAATATTATACCACTTCATTTTCTTCCAAATCAAGTTCTTGTATTATTTTCTTTTTAGTTGGTATGCAGAAAAGATACGCCAAAAAGCCGATGCCTGCGCAATATATCGCAGAAGAAGAATTGACCCAACAAACTGTTAATAAGGTGGGTAACAAAATCATTATCATACGAAATATAGACCAATAATTATACCTGCTCAATTTATATGTTTGGTATTCTTTGCTGTCGAATTTTTGCAATGCTTTTATTTTAACGGAATAAACTTTAAAGCCAAGCGGAATACAAATCAGCATACTCAAAATGCCGATACTTTGCCACATAACAGGGGTTTCTGTTGTATGTTTTAATTGCCCATAACTAATCCAGATGAGCAAAGCAAATTCAAGTAAATAGGTAAATAGCAAACCTTTATAAAGATTGTCTATTGTCCATTTTTTGTCTGTTGATTGAAAAAATCTTTTTATTTTCATTGCATTTTAATTTTGTTTAAAAGAATCCGAAAAATCAGTTCTGTGCAAAATAGAACGTCCGAGCGTAACCTCATCTGTATATTCGAGTTCGTCTCCGATGGAAACGCCGCGTGCAATGGTCGTGATTTTCACATTATAGGGTGCTAACTTTCTGTAAATGTAAAAGTTAGTGGTATCTCCCTCCATTGTGGCACTCAATGCCAAAATGATTTCCTGTATCTCGGCGTTTTTCACACGCTCTACCAAACTTTCAATTTGCAGGTCGGCGGGTCCGATACCGTCCATCGGCGAAATAATACCGCCGAGAACGTGATATAAACCCTTGAACTGCTGCGTGTTTTCCACCGCCATCACATCGCGGATATTTTCCACCACACACACCGTAGCCGTGTCGCGCGAGGGATTGCCGCAAATTTGGCAGATGTCCGTATCCGAAATATTGTGGCAAACGTGGCAATATTTCACTTCTTTTTTGAGCGTAATCTGTGCGTTGCCGAACATTTCCACCGTTTCGTCACTTTGGCGCAACAGCCAAAGCACCAATCGCAACGCCGATTTTCGCCCGATGCCGGGCAGTTTGGCAAACTCATTGACGGCGTTTTCGAGCAAAGCCGATGGGTATTGTTGTAAAGTCATATTAATCAGTCAGTTTGCCCAATCGGGCTTTTGCTTTTACCTGTGTTTTTTTGTAAATAAATCCGAAACCCGAAATTTTTACTTCATATTGCGGATAAAAAACCGCCTCGTAGCCCGGATTTTCGAGCATCATTGCATACAGCGCGTAATTGGCTGTCCGCGTGTCGGCAACCGAGCCGAAAACCGGCACGCTGAAAACGTCTGTCGTGATGTTAATCTGCTCTTCGATGGTCTGTTTCCGTACTTTTGGCTTTTGCGTTTTCTGCTTTTTGGCTTTTTTCGGTTTCTTATGTTTATCAATGCGTTTGGCAATCACATTATTTGCAAAATCCTCGCCCGACATCGCGAAATACGTTGAATCAACTTCATCGAAAGTAAGAATCTCGTTGTTTTCTTCTTCCTCTGTTTCTTCTGCCGCAACCTCCGCTATTACCGTTTCTTCGGGCAAAATGGTTACCGTTTTCGGAATATATTTTGCGCAAGTGATACCGAGAAATTTCACGGTAACCGCCTCGCCCTCCACTTGTTCAGACAGTGTAAAGTCCTCTTTGACCAAGTCTATTTTTGCGTTATTACGCTCTTTCATAGCATATTGCGAAGATGTACAACTTGCAAAAACGGCAATTGTCAAGAAAAAAATGATATGTTTCATTCTTTATTGTTTTAGAAATTCAACAATTTGATTACATTTTTCGCTGTAAAGCCGAATTCTTCGTCAAGTACGGTGTAGGGTGCGGAATAGCCGAAATGGTCAAGTCCGAAAACCCTGCCGTTGCAGCCCACCAAACGTTGCAACGTGGAGGGCAAACCCGCCGTCAATCCTAAAACCGGTATTCCTTTCGGTATTACTTCTTGCTGATATTCTTTCGGTTGATTGAAAAACAAGCCTTCTGACGGCGCGGAAACCACCTGTGCCTGCAAACCTTTTTCTTCGAGCAAAGCCGCAGCCTCTACCATCGTTGCCACTTCCGAGCCGTTCGCCACAAGGGCGATGTTGGCTTTGCCTTTTGCGTGGCGCACGATGTACGCGCCTTTTTCGGCTTGCAGAGCCGTTTCGTAGGTGGTTACGGACTTGATGTTTTGGCGCGACAATATCAGCACGCTTGGTGTTTCGGTGTTTTCGTAGGCGAGTTTCCACGCTACGGTCGTTTCGTCTGCATCGGCAGGGCGGAGAACAAGCACGCTATTTTTGCCCGAATGGTTTTTTAATTGTTCGAGCAAACGCATTTGCGCCTCGTGTTCAATGGGTTGGTGCGTTGGTCCGTCTTCGCCCACGCGGAAGGCATCGTGTGTAAAGATATATTTCACAGGCAGTTCCATCAACGCCGACATACGAATGGCAGGTTTGATGTAGTCTGAAAAGACGAAGAACGTGCCGCAAGCCGCAATGATGCCGCCGTGCAGCGCAATGCCGTTCATTATCGCCGCCATTGTGAGTTCGCACACGCCCGCCTGCAAAAATGCCCCTTTGAAATCGCCTTTTGTCAAGGCTTTGGTGTATTTGAGAAAGCCGTCTGTTTTGTCGGAGTTCGACAGGTCGGCACTCGACACAATCATATTTCCAACCTTTTGCGCCAATTCGCCCAAAACCGTTGCCGATGAGGCGCGTGTGGCTTGGTCTTTTTTCTGCTCAATGGCGGAAAAGTCGATGTCTGCCAGTTTGCCCGAGAAGAATTTTTTAAATTTGATTGTCAATGTGGGGTTTAATATTTCCCATTCGGCTTGTTGCGCTTTTTTGGTGGCAACGAGTTTTTCGAGTTCCTGTTTGCGTTTTTTGTACAGTTCGGCAACTTCGGGGAAAATTCGGAAAGGCTTTTCGGGATTTCCACCCAAGTTTGCTATGGTTTTCTTCGGACACGCGCCTGCTGCCGAAAGCGGTTGTCCGTGCGTAGAAACTTGGTTTTCAAAGTTTTCGCCGCTTTCTTTGCACGCGCCTTTGCCCATTATGGTATGTCCGATAATTAGGGTAGGGCGTTCCGTTTCGGCTTTGGCTGCCGTGAGTGCCGTGCGGATTTGCTCGGCGTTGTTGCCGTCAATTTCGATGACACGCCAGCCCCACGCCTCGTATTTTTTCGCCGTATTTTCGGCGGACACATCGCTCACTTTGGTAGAAAGTTGAATGTTGTTCGAGTCGTAGAACATCACTAAGTTGCTCAGCCCCAGCGTGCCGGCAATGCGCCCTGCACCCTGCGAAATTTCCTCCTGAATGCCGCCATCGGAAATAAAAGTGTAGGTTTTGTGGCTCAGCCATTCGCCAAATCGGGCAGCCAAAAACCGCTCGGCAATTGCCGCACCCACCGCCATTGTGTGTCCCTGTCCGAGTGGTCCTGACGTGTTTTCAACGCCGTGTTCCACATCAACTTCGGGGTGTCCGGGCGTGATGCTGCCCCATTGGCGGAAGTTTTGGAGGTCTTCCATTGTGTATTTGCCCGCGAGTGCCAGCACCGAATAAAGCATTGGCGACATATGCCCCGGGTCAAGAAAAAAGCGGTCGCGGTTAATCCACTGCGGGTCATTGGGGTCGTATTCCAAAAATTCGGAATAGAGAATGTTGATGAAGTCCGCGCCGCCCATTGCGCCGCCCGGATGTCCGGATTTTGATTTTTCTACCATTGATGCAGCCAAAATACGGATATTGTCGGCGGCTTGGTTAAGGGTTTTAATGTTTGTCATATTTTTCAGGTATATATTTTGTTGTTAAATTCAAATTCATATTCCTCGTTAGATTGAGCAGACAGTGTCTGTCTTTTTTCAATACATCTTTAGGCATAATAACACGTTTTCAAAAACGTGTTACGTCTTTTCCGTCTTAATAATACTACTCTTCCTGTTCTTTACATTATTAATAAACACCTCATCATCTTTCGGATACCCAATCGGAATAAGTGCCACAGGCTCAATATGTGCGGGCAGATTAAAAATTTCGCTGCACCGCTTGGCATCAAAATGGCAAACCCAGCACGTGCCGAGTCCCTGTTCCGCAGCGGCAAGCGTGAGGTGCGTAACGGCAATAGACACATCTATATCGCAATGGTCTTTGCCATCGTGCGGGCGTTTCCACGCCTCGGTATGATTGCCGCAAGCCACAATGCAGGCAGGCGCAGCGCGAAACCAATCGCGCGGATAAGTTTCGGCAAGTTGCGCCAAACGTTCTTTATCCTTAATAATAATGAACGACCAAGGCTGATTGTTGCAAGCCGAAGGGGCAAGCCGCACCGATTCCATCACATAATCCAACTTTTCCTGTTCTATCGGTTGAGCCGAATAACTGCGTACAGAAGTGCGTTTTCGTACCAATTCGAGAAAATTCTGTTGAGCCATTTTTGCGTATTTTTTTTAAATGACAAAAATAGATTTATTTTTTCAAACTCGCAAATATTTTTTCCTGCAAAATTTCTTTCAAAATTATTTGCACAATCAAAAAGGAAACATTACCTTTGCGGCACATTTTTTCGCAATCTCTTATGGAATATGGAAGTCCTTAATATTGCGAGTTTTGTCTAATCAAATTAATAAAAAAACAAGAACAAAATGGACTTGATTAAGATTGCCGAACAGGCATTTCAGACCGAAACACCCGCATTTCCGGTGTTCAAAAGCGGCGATACGATTACCGTTGCTTACAAAATTAAAGAAGGAAACAAAGAGCGCGTGCAGCAATATCGCGGCGTGGTAATCAAAATTGTGGGACACGGCGACAAAAAACGTTTCACTGTGCGCAAAATGTCGGACAACGTGGGCGTAGAACGTATTTTCCCGCTCAACTCGCCCTTCGTAGAAAGCATTACGCTTAACAAAGTCGGCAAAGTGCGCCGTGCGAAACTTTATTATCTGCGCGGATTGACCGGCAAAAAAGCCAGAATTAAAGAAAAATCTATCAACAGAGATTAGTTTTTAGAACGTAAATTACGCAGATAACGCAGATTTTCGCAGATTTTTATTATTCAAAAATATTTATCTGCGAAAATCTGCGTTATCTGTGTCATCTGCGTGCTAAAATAAAAAATATGGCAGGTATTTACATACATATTCCATTTTGCAAAAGTCGTTGTGCCTACTGCGATTTCCATTCCGGTACGGACTTTTCGCTCAAAGACAAATATATCAATGCGCTTTGTGCCGAACTCCATATACGGAAAAATTATTTTTTTGAAAATGTGAAAACCGTTTATTTCGGCGGCGGAACGCCCTCTTTACTTAAATATGAAGATTTTTTGCGAATACTTAATGCTGTTAATGAAAATTATAGTCTTTCGCAAAATACAGAAATGACTATTGAGGCAAATCCTGATGATATTTCCAAAGAATATGTTGAAATGTTACGCGGACTTGGTTTTAATAGAATAAGCATTGGTATTCAATCGTTTAATGATAAAGAACTGCAACTTATCAACCGCCGGCACAGTGCGGAAAAAGCCCGTGAGGCGGTTAAAAACTGCCAAAAAGCAGGTTTCCAAAATATTAGCATTGATTTAATCTACGGCTTGCCCGCGCAAACGCTCGAAACGTGGGAAAACAACCTGAACGAGGCTATCGCGCTCGACGTTCAGCACATTTCTGCTTACCATTTAACTTACGAAAAAGGCACCAAAATCTGCCAAATGCTCGAAAAAAACGAAATCAGGCAAGTCAGCGAAGAAACCAGCCTCGAAATGTTTAAAATGCTGACAGGCAAATTAAAGTCCGCTGGTTTTGAGCATTACGAAATATCCAATTTTGCACAGAAAGGCTTTCGTTCGCAGCACAATTCCGCTTATTGGAATGACGAAAAATATATCGGAGTAGGCACGGCTGCCCATTCTTACAACGGTATCTCGCGGCAATGGAATGTAAGTGATACGAAAAAATATATTGACGGAAAATCATTTTTTGAAATCGAAGACCTCACAGAAACGGAAAAATACAACGATTTCGTAATCACGCGCTTGCGTACTTGCGAAGGAATAGATTTATCGGTTTTAAAAGAAAAATTCGGCGAAAAACTTTTGCAATATTGCCTGAAAAATGCCGAAAAATGGATTGCTACCCGCCATTGTATTTACACCTGTCAAGCCCGCAATGACAAAACCACAAATGCACGTCTTGTTTTGACCGAAAAAGGTATTTTTGTTTCAGACTGCATTTTTGAGGGGTTGATTTTTGCATAAAAAAAATCGGCAAAGCATTACACTTTGCCGATAAAATTTTCAAACGGTTACACTTGTTCCGTAGTTTCTACAACTACTTTTTCAGTATTTGCCGCTTTCAGGTCGTCATAGAATTTGGCAAAAGTAACTTGTATATACGGCATAAGCCACAAGAAACCGATACCCAAAGTCAAGATGCAAAGCAAAGCCCAACCCAAGAAACGCAGGCTCAAACAAAAATATTTCATTTTGTAACCGTACATCATTTTCTTACTTTTGTTAATTGCGTCCATTGCGCTGATAGCCGGCTCATCGGCAATGATGTAGAACGTCATTGAGTACGAAATCGCCGCAATAATACCCGGAACAATCAAGAGCAGTGACCACAAAAAAGTGAAAATCAGCACTAACAAATAAGCGGCTAATGATGTGCCGTAATTGCTAAAACCTTGAAAAATTTGTTCAAGTTTAGCCTCTTCTTCGCGCGAAATAGATAGCGCGAAAACAGCCAAACCCAAAGCAAACGCACCACCTATAAACAAAGTGATGACACCGCCGAGAAACGGAACACACGACACGGCTCCGATGATTAGCCAATAAACAAGGAAAGTTCCGATGGCAAGTCCCCATTTTCCTTTAAGCGATTCCAACGCTTGTTGCTGTAAAAGTTTGTTTTCTGTTACCATAAAATTTAGGTTTTAAAGATTAATGAAATATTTTAAAGAAATTGCACTGCAAAGAAAACACTAATTTGTGAGAATAAAAACACATAAAATGCAATAAAAGTGATATTTGCTTATTTATCAACAGATTATCTGCTTGTTAAAAATATGTAAAATATTTTTTATTAGAAAAAGTGGGAGTATATAATTTTATTTTGTAATTTTGTAACGTAAAAAAGAGAGAATGCGCCGAAAACTAAAATTCAAAAAACAAGTCAAAACCAAAAATACGCTTTTGTCCGAAAAACTCATCTATACAGGCGAGTTGAACTGCGGTACGCATCTTCATTTGATACAGTATGACGAGGCGCACACTGAGGCTTTTGATATAAAATCGGTAGAAGAATTGGCGGCAAAACGCAATAAAAACTGCGCTTGTTGGCTCAATGTCAGCGGTTTAACGGATACGAAACTTATGGCGGAACTTGGGCGGTATTTTTCACTGCATATCCTCGAAATGCAGGACATTTTGAACATCAACCACATTCCGAAAATCGAAGAATACGAAGGAAATATTCTCTTGATACTGAAAGCCTTATCCGTTGATGAAAATCAGGAATTGCAAAAAGAACAAGTGGCTTTCGTGTTGGGCAACAATTTTTTGCTGACTTTTCAGGAAACGGCAACCGAGTATTTTGACGACATCAAAAAAGCCCTCGCCGAAAACGGCGCAAAAGTGCGCAAGCGTTCTGTTGATTACCTGCTTTCGCTGCTCTTGCGCGGTGTTTGCGATAACTATACTTCGTTGATAGACAGCGTAGAAGACGATTTGGAAGACTTGGAAACCGCGTTGATGCAACTTGACGGCAATCAGGCGGACATCGGCAGGCAAATTCAGTTGTTGCGCCGACAGTATTTGTTGCTGAAAAAAACGGTGATGCCGCTCAAAGAGAGTTTTACGCACCTCTTGCGCAGCAGTGGCGACCTGCTCAACGCCTCCAACATCGCCTACATCAACGATACGCACGACCATTTGCTGATGGCAGCACAGAAAATTGACATTTGCCGAGAAGTAATCGCCTCGCTGCTTGACCTTTATCTGTCGAACAACGACCTGAAAATGAATAATATAATGAAACAACTGACCGTAGTGGGCAGCATTTTCATTCCGCTCACTTTCGTGGTGGGCGTGTGGGGTATGAATTTCCGAAATATGCCGGAATTGGATTGGAAATACGGCTATGCCTGCGCCTGGGGGCTGATGATTGTAGTCGGTGTGGCGATTTTCTTTTATTTTAAACGGAAAAAATGGTATTAATTCTAAATGATTATCGGATATATGTGAAAACCCTATGGGCTATATGTTTAGTGAGATGCTTATTTTCTATTGATATTGATGCCCTACGGGCAATTTTGTGATAAATAGTCCGTTAGGATTTAAATATCAATAGAAAATAAATGCTCATTTGTGATAAATAGTCCGTTAAGACTTAAATATCAATAGAAAATAAATGCTCAACCTCATAAAAATTCCCGTAGGGAATTAACATTAGGTACAATAATCCGATAATCATATAATTCTAAATAGTTAATTGTAAATGAAAAATATAGCAGCATATATAAGCATTTTATTTTTAGCGTCTTGTATGTTTTTTTCGTGCAAAGACGATAATTTTTCGACCAACACGGCGCACAAACTCGCGTTTTCTACCGACACATTGAGTTTCGACACCGTTTTTACCAGTGTCGGCTCGGCTACCAAAGTGTTGATGGTGTATAATCGCAACGATAAACCGTTGGAAATAAGCCAAATAAAACTTGCAGGCGGTGAAAACTCGCCTTTCCGCATCAATGTCGATGGTTTCGCTAATACGCAGTGGAACGGTGTGGTTATCAGGGCAAAAGACAGTATGTACGTTTTTGTGGAAGTTACCGTTAATCCGAAAGCGGAAAACCTGCCGTTTTTGGTGGAAGATTCTTTGATTTTCGTTACCAACAGCAACATTCAGCAGGTAAAATTGCTTGCCTATGGACAAGAGGCGATTGTTTTCCGAAACAAAACGATTGCAAATGACACAACATTGCTCGGCGAAAAACCGTATCTGATTTACGGTGATTTGACAGTCAATAACTTAACCATCGAAAAAGGTTGCAAACTGCATTTTCACAGCAAAGCCAATTTGATTGTAACCGGCAATTTAACCATCAACGGCACGCCAGACAGTATCGTGGTTTTTCGCGGCGACCGGCTGGATAATTTGAGCACAAAATACAAATATGACGACCTGCCCGCTCAATGGGGCGGCATCGTTTTGAAAAATGAGAACACCGAACATCACATCAATTTTGCCAACATTCGCAACGGTAAAAACGCGTTGAAAATAGAAAAAGCCAAATTGACCATCGAAAACAGCATTATCCAAAATTTCGACAGTTGCGCCATCAATGCGAAACAGGCGGAAATCTTTGTTGGTAACTCGTTGATAACCAAATGTCGCGTACATTCCTTTAATATTTTTGGCGGAAAAATCCGTGTGGCGCAAAGCACTATCGGGGGCTATTATTTCAATCCGTCTGCAAGCGCGAGCCACCAAACGGCTACCCTGAAATTGTCCAATTTTGCAGGTGAAACAGACGAGTTTCCGTTGGAACAAGCCGAATTTACGAACACAATTATCTACGGCTCGTATCAAGATGAGGTTTTGCTTGACAAAAAAGAAAACGGGCAAGCGGCATTTGAATATTCATTTAATTATTGTTTGCTGAAAACCAAAGAGAAATCGGAAGACACTCATTTTCAGAATATTATTTGGGATAAAAACCCCGAATTTGTGAACTTGGAATACGGAAAATTGCCCTATAATTTTGAATTGCAGGAAAATTCGCCGGCGCGAGATGCAGCAGTTTCGACCGATTATCCGCTTGATTTGAACGGCAATCCGCGAAATGACGGAAAGCCCGATTTGGGCGCGTATGAATTTACAATAAAAGAATGAAAAAGTTATCATTGATTTTCGGCATCATATTTTCGCTGAATGTTTTTTCGCAAAACGAAGAAAAAACATTCAGGATAGCCTCGTATAATGTTGAAAACCTGTTTGATACGAAAAACGACAGCCTGACCGCAGACGAAGAATTTTTGCCTGACGGCAATCATCATTGGACATATTTCAAGTATAAAAAGAAAATTTCGGACATCGGCAAAACGATTATTGCGCTTGGTGAATGGGAAATGCCTGCATTGGTAGGGCTTTGCGAGATAGAAAACGAGGCGGTGCTGTGGGATTTGGTGCGCCGCTCGCCGCTCGAAAACGCCGGTTATTCCTTTGTTCATCGCGAGTCGCCCGATGCGCGGGGCGTTGATGTGGCGTTGCTTTACCGGCGGGACAAATTCAAACTGCTGCGCAAAGAGTTTTTGACGATGAAGTTCAAAACGCGCGAAATCCTCTGTGCAACAGGTATTGTGCCGAGTGGCGACACTTTGCACGTTTTTGTTTGTCATTTCCCATCGCGTTTGGGCGGCGAGTTGGAGTCCGAAGACAGGCGCGTGGAGGTAGCAAAGGTTTTGCGGCTGAAAGTAGATAGCATTTACAAGACAACGTCTGCGCCGAACATTGTCATAATGGGCGATTTCAATGATATGCCCGACAACCGCAGCATTACCGTAACGCTGAAAGCCCGGCAACCGAAACCGCCTTTTGAGGCGCAAAATATGTACAATCTGGCGTATCCGCTCTACGACAAAGGCTTGGGAACGTACAACCTGGCGGGCGAATGGAATATGTTAGACCAAATTATTGTATCGGGCGCACTGCTGAAAGAAGAAAATAATTTACACACCAAACCGGACAAAATGCAAATTTATTCGCCTGATTTTCTGCGAGAAACAGACGAAACAAAAGGCGGCTTTAAACCTTTTCGTACTTTTCTCGGTCAAAGATATATAGGGGGCGTGAGCGACCATTTTCCGGTTTATGTGGATTTTTATTATTAGCCACTAATTCACTAAATTATAATTCGCGACAAAAGAAAATAGCCACTAATTACAATTCGTGAATTAGTGGCAAAAAGAAGAGTTAGCCATTACTAAATTATAATTCGTGGCAAAAAACAGAAAAACGATGAAAAAAATATTTTTCCTTACATTATATATAATGTCGGCAACGTTGGCAAATGCAGCCTTGCCCGACTCAATGCTGGTTTATACCGCCGAAGACAAAGCGATATTCGACGATTACACCAACAAATTTTCGGAACGCAAAAACGAGCCTATCAACGAGTTGGTAATGGAAACCGGTTTCTATTTTCTCGAAACGCCCTACGTCAGTTACACGCTCGAGGTGGCAAAGCCTGCCGAAAAATTAATCATCAACTTGCGCGAACTGGATTGCACCACTTTTACGGAAACCTGCCTCGCGCTGGCGCGTACCATCAAAAGCGAAAACATTTCGCTGCACACCTACGCCGAAGAATTGCAAAAAATCCGCTACCGCAACGGCATTTTGCACGAATTTCCATCGCGTTTGCACTATTTTAGCGATTGGATTTATGACAACGACAGTTTGGGCATTGTCAAAAACATTACCAAAACGGAATACAACGGCGATATTTTCCCTGTGAAATTCAACATAATGACCAAATTGTCAAAGAATTATCCGCAACTTGCCGACACAACTTTTTTACGCCAAATAGGCACGATAGAAAACGAGATTTCGCAGCGCACATATTATTATTTGCCGAAACCGCGCTTGGACAGCATTCAAATTCAAGACGGCGATATTATTGCAATGACCGTGAGCGGCAAAGGTTTAGACGTTATGCATATGGGCATTGCCGTGAATATCAACGGACAACTGTATTTTATGCACGCCTCCTCCACCGGCAAGCGCGTGATGATTACCGATTTGCCGTTTAAGGAATATTCCGCTGCCATCAAATCGAACACGGGATATATGATAGCCAGACCAATTGAGTTAAGAACTAAGAGTTAAGAACTAAGAATTACCATATAATAATTATGAAAAAAGAGTCTGTTTTGCGAGAAAAAAGTTATAAGTTTGCCATTCGTGTGGTTAAACTATCTCAATATTTACAACAAGAAAAAAAAGAATATGTGCTGAGCAAGCAAGTTTTAAGAAGTGGAACGGCTATCGGTGCGTTAATTCGAGAGGCGGAATATGCTCAAAGTGATGCTGATTTTGTTAATAAATTCAGCATTTCACTCAAAGAAACAAATGAAACAGATTATTGGATTTCTTTGCTTAAAGATACTGATTATCTTGAAATTAAATTATATGAGAGTTTGTATAAAGATTGCGATGAATTAATATCTATGCTTGTTTCAACAATCAAGACAATAAAAGAAAAAATAAAACAGTCGAAAACTCTTAACTCTTAGTTCTTAACTCTTAACTCTTAACTCTTAACTCAAAAATATGAGAATCTCAAAAACCAGAGAAATGTTAGTTGATGTAGCCCGCACATTGTTTGCAGAACAGGGCTTTCACAACACGACAATGAACGATATAGCCGCCGTTTCCAAAAAAGGGCGGCGCACGCTTTACACCTATTTTAAAAATAAAGACGAGGTTTACATCGCCGTTATTGAGCGGGAACTGACCTATTTACTGGAAAAGTTGCGTACCGTTGCCGAGCGCAACATCAACCCCGAGCGCAAACTGATTGAGTACATTTTTACCCGCCTCGATGCCATTAAAGAACTGATACACAGAAACGGAACATTGCGCAGCGATTTCTTCAACAACGTAACGGAAGTGGAACGCGCCCGCCGTAAAATAGACATCGAAGAGCAAAAAATTATCCGTAAAATATTGCAGGAAGGCGTGGAAAAAGGCATTTTCTATATGGAAAACATCGACATTACGGTAATGATGATACAATTCTCGTTGCGCGGTGTAGAAGTGCCTTATATTAAGGACAATATCCGCGAAAAACTGCGAAAAAACCGTGAAAATATCATTCAATTTTTGTTGCGCGGATTAAAAAGACCGGTGGAGTAATACCATTTCCAATGACATAATATGATTTATCGCATATAATTTTTTTCATAAACAATATCTTTTTCAATAATTTCTTTTTGAAATAAAAATTATTATTACCTTTGCCGCCAATTCCAAAGCACTCAAAATGTTGAGATTTGGGAGGACTTATTAAATTTTTAAGCGTTTAATAACGCATTCTTGCTTACGAAACTTAGACACTTTCAATATACCAAGGATAAGTAAAAAAACGCTCACAGAAATGTGGGCTTACTTATTTGGTATAAGGTAGTCTAAGACCTCGTAAGCGGATAGTAAGTCCGCTTTTTTCATTCTATAAACTGAAAACTTACTATTTAATTTATTAATTTTTTAAAACTATTTTATTATGCGAAAATTTTCTATTTCATTTTTAGTGGCTTTATGCTTTTGTGCCTTTACAAACAAAGCAATGGGACAAACGTGGGACATCGGCGATAAAAGCGGTTGGGTTCCATATGTTGTTACAGCAAGCCTAAACACAAGCACCGGGCTTTTAACTATCAGTAGCAGTTATGGTTATATGGCAGACTTCTCGTATACCGGTAATGATAATGGTACTCCGCCTTGGTATGCTTCGCGTAGTTCTATCATAACTGTTATCATAGAAGAGGGAGTAACTAACATTGGCAATAATGCGTTTAAGGATTGCACCAAATTGACTTCGGTGAGAATTGCAAATTCGGTTACTCGAATAGGAGTTACATCGTTTATGAATTGCAGCAGTTTGACTTCGCTAACAATTCCTGCTTGTGTTACTACGATAGAAGGAGGGGCATTTTACGGTTGTAGCAAATTGACAGTAAATTGTCGAATGACAAATTATCCAAATTTTGAATATTTTCCTCCAACGAAGCCAAACTTTTATCCCATAAATGGTACTATATATCCTTTTAATGGTATTTCTAAACTTCGTGTTGTGCCCTGGTTAATAAACCATTACTCTTCAGGAACATATACAAAGGAAATCCTTTCTGATGGTGATTTGTATATACCTGCATACGAGCCAAAACAAGAAATTGGTGAACAAGATTTAACTTGCGGAGGAAGCAAGATATACAGAGTATTACTCACAAATGGAGTAAATTATAATTTCTCATCAAATGCCGGTATTTGGGGGTTAAATGTATCTGTATATAATAGTTCAGGAGGAGTGATAGCCTCTTCCGGCTCCTTTCAATCCAATATCACAGGCTATGCTTATGTAAGAAGTGCTTCTGACTTTACGGGAATTTGGTCTTGTACATTGATTTACACAGGCAAACTATCCACCCCCACACTCAATGCCACGTCAAGCAGTTGTTCAGTTTCTCTTTCGTGGAACAGCATTGCCGGTGCTACAAGTTACAAAGTTTATAGAAGTAGCAGTTCTAATGGGAGTTATGACTTAGTAGGTACGGTTACAACTTTAAGCACAACCGATACACCGCCTTCAAATGGCACCTATTATTATAAGGTAGAAGCAATTAACAGTTCAACTAAAAGCGATTTAAGCAGTTATAAAGATGTTACTTACACTTGTACGTCATCATCAACAACTTGCAAAGTACCGCCCCTCTTTGACTATGATTTGCCGACTCCAACAACATCGTGGAACAGACACTCCGGCAGCATACAGTCCAACGGTTGCTATGTTTATCGTGTGTCTGTAACCACAGGGCAAAAATATACATTTGCAACAGACGGCAGCAATGGTAGTGCAAGTTCTTTTGATTCGAGATTACTTTTGTATAACGATTTGGGAACTCAACTTGAGGATAGAGATTTCAATTATGCAGGCGAAATTTTTGAAGATTATCAATTCAGTTCTTCCGGATATGTTTATGTGCAAATAAAAGGTTATCAGTCGGCTTTTGGAAATTATACGCTTGCGTACAGACTAACTCCATCCGGCACAACTCCAACATTAAACCCCGACATTTATGAGCCAAACAACACACAGGCAACATCTTATGATTTTGGTAATGCAGGTACAAGATTTGCTCCCGGAAGAGCAAAAGCAATAACGACAACTGCTTTGAGCAGTTCGGCAAACATAAATACAGCAGGCTCAAATATCCACACAAGCGGTGATTTGGATTTTTACAAAATAACGCTCTCTGCGGGCTACAACTATACGGTTACGCCAACATTGTCCGATAAAGATAATTCTTCTTACGATGCAGATGTAAAGTTTTCCTATATGCAAAGCAATACAGGCATTTGGTCATCAATTTATGACACTCAACCAGCGGGTAATTTTAGTGTAGCAAACGGCGGAACGCTTTATTTTAAAGTAGAGCCTTATTCTTCGTCGAGTGAAACGGGAAGTTATTTGCTGAATGTGGATATTATCAGAAATGAAATAAACGGAACAAGTGCCGTAGAAACAACAGAAACAGACAAACTTACGATTTTTCCCAATCCCGCAAAAGACGAGATTTATATAAAAACGGAACAATTGATAGAAAAGATGGAAATTGCGGATATTGCAGGGCGCACGATAGGGGCAAATAATTATTCGCCCTTACAAAACGGTGTCGTCAATATTTCCGCTTTGCCCGCAGGCGTTTATCTTGTGAAAATATTTATTGACGGTCAGAGCGTTACGAAAAAGATAATCAAAGAATAAACGGATAAAAAGACATTCCATATCTATTAGATATGGAATGTCTGATGTTAATGTTTCGCAATAAAGTGGTGAAACTTTATTGCGAAACATTTATTATTTTCTGGATTGCTTCGGAAATACCTCGCAATGACGCACAGCCATTGGGTTTCGCGTCATTGCGAGGTACTCCGAAGCAATCCAGAAAAAGTATTTATCTATACTTATTTAACAAT
>JAISJU010000140.1 GCA_031261165.1 Prevotellaceae bacterium | reverse complement strand
GCGAGGAACGAAGCAATCCAGAAAAATAAATTGAAAATAAAAAAAGCAGGATTATAAAAGTCCTGCTTTACTGACAAATAGAATTTCAAATCCGACTTGACAGGGAAACGTGTTAATCTATGATTGTTTTACTGTATCAGTAAAACTAAGTGTATCACAAAATTTACATTTCTCATATTTCCTGTGGGTATATTCAATAATACTAACACTATCTGTAATATGTTTATTACCTTTTGAAACAATAGTCATTTTTATAGGTTTTTGACTGACTATTTCTGTTTTAATGTATTCCAATGCGTTGTTTTTATTGCATTTTGGACATCTTGTTGGTGCTAATATTTTTTGCTTTTTATTGTATTTATAAATAGCAACTCCGGCACCAATAATAAGCAATGCCCACCATATTTGCCCAATAACCCACACTATGCCTGCAATTACTGCACCTACGGCAATAATCCCAAAAAGAAAACCATTATTATCGTCTTCTTCTATTGTAACTTTGTATCTTTCTGCCATAATATTATATTTTTATTTTATTAAACCTGAAAAGCCAAAATAACTACTTGAATTACAAGTTGCATTAATATTTATATCTAAATTATCTTTATTATCTTCGGAAATATTACTGAAATCATCATATAGATTTATGGTTTTGGAATAAACCTTTTCAAAAGGTTGCAGCACAATAGTTTTTCGATTACTTATTTTACCATCTCGATACGTGACATACAAATCAACAGTTACTTTAAAATGATTTGTATTCTCTAATTGGATATAAACATAGGCAGGAGTTTTTTCCCCTGAATAATTATAATCGCTTTTGTGGTAACTTCCAATTTCTGTTTTCACGCCTTTTACCGGCGTGGCATAGTGTGCAGAAAATAAACACATAAAAATGGTAACAACAATAAAAAAGAATGTTGCAAAACCAAGACAATTTTTTGCTACATTAAAGAAACGAGTTTTACTTTCGTATAAAGCACTTTGCTTTTTTAAGAATGTTCTGTTAGCATCTTGCAAATAAATTTTGCTTTCCAATAATTCTTTCTCAAGTTTTTGTTGATTTGAATTTTCATCTGAATTATCTATCATTTTTTCTCTAAAAGTTTTATCTGACTGCCAAAAATTATCCCTACTCGTTTGGCTTTTCGGACTCGCCTCGTTTTTTTGAATGGTATCTGGCTCCATCGCACTGTTATTTTCTGTGTGCTCTTGAGTTTGATTTGGTTGTTCTTTCATAAAAATTGATATTAATTACCACCAAACTTCAACTTTTGCACAACAACTATAATTCGGAACTCCATAGTCAAGTTTCCTATCAAAACTATTTGATGATGATACAGAGCCTGCCATCTTTTTTTCATAAATTTGTACTTTCCCTGATGTATCAGTCCAAGTAATTCTTATATTGTACCAACCTGATTTTCCTTCAGGATTAATTTCATATTTTATATATGTGTAACTACCTCTATTTTCTATTTTTGCTACACGCGCAGATATTGCATTTGCACTTAATCCAAAGCAAAATACGGCTACCAAAATCATTAAATATTTCTTCATAATATTTTGAGTTTAACGACTACTTCCTTAAAGCAGTCAAAATTATTTTCTCTACTCGTTGGCTTTTCGAGAGTTACCGCCCATTTTTAAGGATATTCCTGCTTATCCCCGCACTGTGATTTAAGTGTTCGTGCAGTTTCACTTCGCATTTTTTGGGGAACAGTTGCAATTCTGTTTCATATTTTGTGGCAGTTTTCCTGTCGTCTTATTTTTTTCAATTTTGGACAAATAAAAAAGCGGACTTAATTATCCGCACTCAAGGCTTTCCACTCCTCCAAAAACAAATAAGTTAAGCCCGCATTTTTGCGAGCGTTTCTACTTATTCTTGTTTTTGTCAAAAAATTGTGGAAAGATTTGAGTGCAAGAATAGCGTTAAACGCTTTTTTTGAATAAAATGTCCTCCCCAAACTCAACATTTTGAGCAATCAGGAATTGGGTGCAAAAATAAGCAAAAAAGGTATTATTAGCAAAAAAATAGCGATAAAAAAACATTTTCTTGTATAATTCTCAAATTCTTCGTATCTTTGTAAAATTATACCCTTTTAGAAAAGGGTGTGATTATCAGCAGAAAAAATAATAAAAACTACATAAATGATAAACAAATGGAACTACGCACCTCTAAACGAAGAACAGGAACAGCAAAAGAATAAATTGGCTAATGAATTGGGTATCAACCCGATGTTGGCGCAATTGTTGCTGCAAAGAGGTGTGGCGACTTTTGAGGAAGCCAAGCGGTTTTTCCGTCCGCAACTTGACGATTTGCACGACCCGTTTCTTATGAACGATATGCAAAAGGCTGTGGATAGATTGAGTTTGGCAATGGCAAATAAGGAAAAAATCCTTATTTACGGCGATTATGACGTTGACGGCACTACTGCCGTGGCGTTGGTGTACAAATTTCTGAAACAGTATTATGCGGGTGTCGATTTCTATATACCCGACAGATATTCAGAAGGTTACGGCATATCGTACAAAGGCATTGACTATGCCGCCGCTAATAGTTTTACGCTTGTAATAGCGTTGGACTGCGGCATCAAAGCAGTGGAAAAAATTGAATATGCCACCGAAATGGGCGTAGATTTTATTATTTGCGACCACCACACGCCCGATGCCGCACTGCCGCGAGCAATAGCCGTACTTGATGCAAAGCGCGAAGACAACACTTATCCCGACACCAATCTTTCGGGCTGCGGCGTGGGCTTTAAGTTTATGCAAGCCTTTGCGGCGAGCAACGATATTCCGTTCTCGCAACTCACTCCGCTGCTCGATTTGACCGCCGTGAGCATCGCCTCGGACATTGTGCCGATTATCGGCGAAAACCGCATAATGGCGTACTACGGACTGAAACAAATCAACTCCAATCCGAGTTTGGGGCTGAAAAGCATCATCGACCTCTGCGGGCTGACGGATAAGGAAATAATGATTACCGACATCGTTTTTAAAATAGGACCTCGCATCAACGCATCGGGAAGAATGCAAAGCGGCAACGAAGCCGTTGAACTGCTGATTTCCAAAGATGTAGAGTTTGCAAAAGAAAAAAGCGACACGATAAATACCTACAATGACGAACGCAAATCGCTCGACAAAAACATTACCGAAGAGGCGGACAATTTTGTAAAAAACAGCAAAGAACACGAGGGCAAAAAGTCCATCGTGGTGTATAATCCGAATTGGCACAAAGGTGTTATCGGCATCGTGGCATCGCGCCTGTCCGAAATGCACTACAAGCCAACTGTAGTACTCACGCAGTCCAACGGTTTGGCAACCGGCTCGGCGCGTTCCGTTCCGGGTTTCGATTTGTACAAAGCCATTGACTCCTGCCGTCATTTGCTCGAAAATTTCGGCGGACATATGTACGCTGCGGGCTTGTCTATGAAGTTGGAAAATGTGGAAGAATTCAGCCAAAAATTTGAAAAATTTGTGTCCGAAAATATTTTGGAAGAGCAGACTTATCCGCAAATAGAAATTGACGCAATGCTTGAGTTTAAGGATATTACGCCGAAATTTTTCCGCGTGCTGAAACAGTTTAATCCTTTCGGACCGGGCAATATGAAACCTGTTTTTTGCACCAAGCGCGTGTTTGACTACGGCACAAGCCGCCTCGTGGGCAAAGAGCAGGAACACCTGAAACTCGAACTCGTTGACCAACATTCGGAAGTGGTGATGAACGGCATTGCCTTTGGTATGTACGAATTTAACGATGCCATCAAAGAACTCAATCCGCTGGATATTTGTTACACCATTGAGGAAAATACTTTTAATGGAAATACATCTATTCAGTTGATGATTAAAGATATAAAGGTGGTGAAAACCTAACACGTTTCAAAAAAAACAGAATAAAATGAAACATCTGATAAGATTTCTGATTTTTTCCCTGTTGTTCATTTCTTGCGGAAATACGCGGGGAAATAAGATTTCGACCGCCGGTGCGCTGGAAACGGGCGTTGATGTGCCTGATTTTAGTGCCGATTCGGCTTATTTGTATGTGAAAAAGCAGGTCGATTTTGGGGTGCGTGCGCCGAACACGGCGGGACATAAGGCTTGTGCCGCTTATTTGGCAAGCGAATTACGGCGTTTCGGTGCGGAAGTTACTGAACAACAAGCCGTTTTGACGGCTTATGACGGCACGAGATTAAATGCCGTGAATATCATCGGCTCGTTTAATCCGAAAAACAAAACGCGCATTCTGCTGGTTGCGCATTGGGACAGTCGCCCCTTTGCAGATAATGACCCCGACACGAATAAGCACAAAACGCCGATTTTGGGTGCTAATGATGGTGCCAGTGGTGTGGGCGTGCTGCTCGAAATGGCACGGCAATTTGGCGAAAAACTGCCCGAAACAGGTGTGGATATTGTGTTTTTCGATGCCGAAGACCACGGACAGCCGTATTTTGACAAACGCGCGGAGGCAACCAACAGTTGGTGTCTCGGCTCGCAGTATTGGGCGCAAAACCCGCACGTGCCGAATTATCACGCACGTTACGGCATTTTGCTGGATATGGTCGGCGCAAAGGGCGCATCGTTCAAAAAAGATAAAATTTCCACCGTTTATGCACCGCACGTTGTAGATAAGGTTTGGGCGCGGGCGGAGTCGCTTGGCTATGCCTCGTTTTTTCGAGATGAAGAGGGCGGCTATATCACTGACGACCACGTGTATGTGAACGAAATCATCGGCATTCCGTGCATTGATATTATTGACTTCGACAACGGATTTTTTGAGCATTGGCACACGGTGAAAGACGATATGTCGAATATTGACAAAAATACGTTGAAGGCTGTGGGGGCAACGCTTTTGGAAGTGGTTTATTCGGAGAAATAATGGTTATATCAACTTCGTTTCAGCATTCTTTTTTCCAATAAATGCCACGACAATGCGGAAAGCGAATATATAATAACAAAACAAACGAGGAATAAAAGTACAGGATTTTCTTTTAAGATGCCAAAGTGTACAAATATCTGAATGATTGGAAAATGAAACAGGTAGAAACCATACGAAAAATCACCGTATTTTGTCAAAATAGAAATTCTCTTGAAATAATAAGCGCAGCAAACGATTAAAACGGCAAACGAAAACGGATAAAGAAAGTCAATAATTGGATTGTTAAAAAAATATCTTGTTAGAAAAACACCGGCAGAAACCGGCAAAAACCATTTAACTCGCTTTTTTACAATAAAATCGAAATAAATTAAAATGATAGCACCGGAAACGAAAAAGCGAATTTGCCCCGGAAATTGCTTTTGCAGAAAATCATAAATGCTATTGCCGGAACTATCTGCCAAATGGTTCATTAACAGTGAGTACAAAAACGAAAAAACATAAAATCCGATAAGTGCAAAAACAGGTTTTTTGCGCAAACACAGTGCTATTATCGGCAAAAAAGCATACAAACACAATTCCACCTTAATTGTCCATAGTGAACCGTTTACAAAAGGCAGTGGATTTGTTGTAAAAACTTCCGGTAATATCGGTTGCAAAAAATTCAGGAATGAAACATTGGATACAAGATATTTGAGGAAAGTTTTTGAGGTAAAATAATCTTGAAATGAAAGTGAACTTACTACAGACAACAGCACGGCACATATCACAACAACCAACAAATAGGCAGGAATAATTCGTCTGATGCGTTTCAAAGAGTAATCCCAAATGTTTTTGCTGCGATAAAAACTGCGCGTTATCAAGAAACCGCTAATAATGAAAAAGCCCGATACAGCCATTTGCGAGGAAATGGGAAAATATATTTTGTTTGAAGTTAATCCGCCGAAATGTGCTACGAAGACCGAGAACGCAAACAGCAATCGCAGAAAATCAAAACTGTTTTGTTCTGATATGTTTTGTGAGAAAACAGGTTTTTGATACATAATAATTTTAAAAAATATTTGAGGGGGTAAAGGTAGTTTTTTTCTTGTTTTTTTGAAGAATAATTTAGTAATTGTTTTGAATTTTCTAAATTATTGATTTATAGTAAATATTTATTTCTTTTCTGGATTGCTTCGTTCCTCGCAATGACGGGACTTCCGTTGCTCGATGGTGCTTACAAACCTTATATTTCCCGTCATTGCGAGGAACGAAGCAATCCATAATAATAAAAATTCAAAACAGTTTCTTATATTTTTATGCTGTTATCATATTATAAAAACAACGCGATTGAAGCCGGTTGCGATGAGGCTGGGCGGGGCTGTTTGGCAGGCTCGGTGTTTGCGGCTGCGGTGGTTTTGCCTGCCGATTTTGAGTGCGAAATGCTGAACGACTCCAAGCAACTGACTGAAAAACAGCGTTATGATTTGCGCCCGCTCATTGAGAAAGAGTCTTTGGCGTGGGCTGTTGGTATTGTTGCTGCCGAAGAAATTGATGAAATAAATATTCTCAATGCCTCGTTTTTGGCAATGCACCGCGCCATTGACGGTTTGAAAATCTGCCCCGAACACCTGATTATTGACGGTAACCGTTTTAAAAAATACGGCGATATTCCGCATCAATGCGTGGTCAAAGGCGATGGCAAATATCTTTCTATTGCCGCCGCATCGGTGCTGGCAAAAACTTACCGAGACGACTATATGCAAACACTGCACAAGGAATTTCCACATTATGATTGGGCGCAAAATAAAGGCTATCCGACAAAAAAACATCGAATAGCCATTAAAGAATTCGGCATTTCGCCCTATCACCGCAAAACTTTTCGTTTGCTGCCCGAGCCTGCCTTATTTGTTGATAATTAATATTTTTACCAAACCGCCTTCCGAGCCGTCAGGGTTGGAACACATAGCGAGATAAACGCCGGTACTGACACGCTGCCCGCTGATGTTGGTGCCGTCCCAAGTTGCCATACCGCCGTTGGAAATGGTTTCATACACGAGGTTTCCGGCTATATCGGTAATTTTTACCGCCGAGTTGTTCATCAACCCGACAATGGAAATCACGCCCTCGTAGTTTTCGCGCACCGGATTGGGATAAGCATATACATTTTTAAATGATGTTTTGCCTTCGGTGGCACTGCCCATATAAGAGATAATGCCTTTATCCGTAGCAAAAAATACTTCGCCGTTAACCGGATTAATGGCTATACCTTTTACATTATTTGATAACAAAGGACTATTTTCGGCGGTAAAATGTTCGATGGTTTCCGCACCGTTTTCCGACACGAGATATACGCCCGAAGTCCGCGTACCCAACCATTTACGATTGGCATCGTCAGGCAAAATAAAATTGACAATCTCATTTTCAAGTAAATAATCGGCAAGCCCCGTACCATCGTTTCGCGGAATTTTTATTCTTTGGATTGTAAAATTCGTATTGAAAACCGTACGGGTATCGGGAACGATAATCGCACCGTTGTTTGTACCAATCCACAGTTTTTTCGGGTCGTTTTTATCCAAAGCAAAACAATGATAGTATGAGGCAAACGAATGATTATCCTGGTCAATAAACGAAGTAAACCAAACATTGCGGCTTTCATTCGTATCATCGAAAACAAAAATACCGGCATCGTTGCCGCGAGGTACATTTACCCATTTCAGACCGTAACTGTCAATTAAAAGTTCCTGTACTGTGCCTTTGGTCGTAAAATTAGGAAAATAAAACGTTTTCCAAGTCCCATCTTTATTCTTTACCTTTATGTTGTATATCGATAATCCCTGTGTCAGCCACAAATTACCGTCTTTGTCAAAGGTCAGTCCGTTTATCGGCTGGGCAAAATAAGGGTCGCCTACCAATGCTTGAATAGCACCATCGCTATTGTCCGAGTTATAGTGCTTATAAAACGTATTGTTTCTAAATTCAAAAAGTGCAGTTCTCCACGAACCTACAAAAAAATGCGTGTCATCATTCGGGTCAATGGCGATGTTCAGCAAAGCAACGAAGGGTCGGTTGTTGTTTTCGTCAGGGATATTCCATTCGCCGATGTTGAGCCACGAATTGCCGTCATAAATCATCACGGCACCCGGAGCAGCTATATTGCCGGTGAAATTGTCGCCAACCCACGTACCGCTTGTGGTAACAAACAGTTTCCCATTCACAAATTTCATTATATAGGGGTCGTTATAGACAGGTCCCGATGGCGTAAATGAGGAAAAATTATTGTTTTCGTCAATTCGCACCAAACCGTAGCCCGCTACCGCAATGAAGAACTGCTTGCGTGTGGTATCATACACACCTTTTCGGCAAACTACGGTAGTGGTCGTTTCCGCAGGACTGCCCGAAACAGCGGCGTAACTGCTCACTTTGTCGGTTTTGGTCAGGTTGAGGCGGTTTTGCGAAGCGTTAATGTTTTCAATATTTTCCGTAAAAAATTCCCACGCGCCGTTGTTGCGGCGATAGACTTTTTTGTTTTCTTTCAATAAAAACAATTCATTGTCGAAGAATACGATATTTTGATTTTTACTGTCCGTTTCGGGGAAATTGATTTGTTGCCAATTTCGGTAATCGGACAGATTTTTATTGCCGGCAGCGGCATAAAGAACGTTGTCGGTAATACCAAAAATGCTGTCGTTCCGCACGGCAACGGCTTTTACAGACACGGCAGTGCTGTTGTCGCCAATCATATAAGTATCGGAAAACTCGCGCTTTTTCACATTCACTTTACAAATGCCGAAATCGGTTGCCAGGTAGGCAAAATCGCCGTTGAAAGAAATACCGTTGATTTTTTTGCTGCCGGTCATTGTTTTTCGCTGCAAGTCGGGAATATTGAAAATGCCGCCGGTAGCGATGAGGTCTATATTCGCATTGGCGTAGGCGATAAACAGCAGTTCGTTGCTGTTGTCGAAGGCAATATCGGAAATGTCGTTATCGCTCAAACCGGTTATTTTCGAGTAGGTTTCGAGCGACAAATCGCGCTTGTCCAGCGAGTAGAGCGCACCGGACGAAATCGCGAAAACCTTGTTCGGCGACTGCGTAATATTCTGTATGTCAGCGTATGACAAATACGTTTTCCATTGCCCGGTGGCGTTAATTTCCACAAAGACAAACAGCCAAAATGGAATAAATAACAAGTATTTTTTCATAATTCTGAAAATAAAAAGTCTTGTGTCTAATGTCTAAAAGTCTTGTGTCTATTTATGCCTTTTCCGCAATTCTTTTGCCAAATCTTCCAGCCGATAGCCTTTTGATGTGAGCAACACAATGAGGTGATAAATCAAATCCGATGCCTCATACAAAAAGCCCTCTTCTGTGCCGTTGGTTGCCTCGATAACGGTTTCCACCGCCTCCTCACCCACTTTTTGCGCCATACGGTTGATGCCCTTTTTGAACAGCGAAGTGGTGTAAGAGCCTTCGGGCATTTGGCGGTAACGCTCATCGATAAAGTCCTGCAAGTAAGCAAGAAAAGCGATGTCGGCATTGTTCGTTTCGTTCCAGCAAGTGTCGTTGCCGGTATGGCAAACCGGTCCCACGGGATTTGCTTTTACGAGCAACGCATCGTTGTCGCAATCAACAGCAATGGAAACGAGATTCAGAAAATTTCCGCTCTCTTCGCCCTTTGTCCAAAGCCGCTGTTTGGAACGGCTGAAAAAAGTTACTTGCTTGCTTTCCAACGTCTTTTGATACGCCTCTTCGTTCATATAGCCGAGCATCAAAACCTTAGAGGTAACGGCATCTTGCACAATGGCGGGGACAAGTCCGCCCATTTTTTCAAAATCTATATTCATTTAATTGTAAATGGTTAATTGTAAATGATTATATTCCAACGCAATCTCTATAAAAATCCAACGCCTCAAAAATTTCTTTTTCCGTAGCCGTTTGGTTGATGCGAATATCGCCCACATCGCCAAGCAGCGTGAAGTTTATCTCTTTGCCCGCATTTTTTTTGTCGTGTGTCATCAGTTCGTAGAGTTGCGGGTAATCTTTGCAAGTGATGTTGAAACTGCCGTAATTATTAACGATAAAACTGCAAATTTGTTGTACGGTTGCTTTTGGAAAATTTGTTTTCCGGTGCGAAAGATAGAGTTCGCAAATCATTCCGCAGGCAACAGCGTAGCCGTGCAAAATGGGCGTTCCTGCTGTGTGCGAGAAACTTTCAAAAGCGTGTCCTACCGTATGTCCGAAGTTCAATGCCTTGCGGATATTTTGCTCGGTCGGGTCTTTTTGCACAATATCTTCCTTTATTTTTACCGAACTTGCCAACAAATCGTGCAAATTCTCATAATCAATTTCATCAAGCGAAAAATCAAGCACTTTTTGCAATTCCGCCACATTATAAATCAAAGCGTGTTTCAACATTTCGGCAAAGCCCGACAGCAAATTTTCTTTGTCCAATGTTTTGAAAAATTGCGTGTCAATCAACACATAATCAGCAGGGTTAATCACGCCGATTTCGTTTTTCAGCCCCAAAAAATTGATACCCGTTTTTCCGCCGACCGCCGCATCTACTGCGCCAAGCAACGTGGTGGGAATATTGATATACGCCATTCCGCGCTTGAAAGTGGAGGCTGCAAACCCGCCCAAATCGGTAATCACTCCGCCGCCGAGATTGATGAAAAGCGATTTGCGTGTTGCGCCATTTTCCGCCAAAAACTGCCAAACCGACACCAAAGTTTCGATATTTTTATTGCCATCGCCCGATTTTATTTCAATGATTTTTGCATCGGAAAGTTCAATCAGAGGCAGGCAAAAACGGCGCGTAACATCGTCTGTCAGTATGAAAATATTGCTGTAATGCGTGTCGGCGAGAATGTTTTTCAAGTTCTCGCGCACGTTTTTTGATATGATAACTTTTTGCATAATTAATGAATAACCGAATAATTGAATAACCGAATAATTGCCATTCAATTATTCATTTATTTTTTTCACTGCGCAAAGGTAGGTATTTTTTATGAAAATACGAGAATATTTTTTCAAATATGCCAAGAAATCAGTGCAAACACGTATCGCCGTAAAGTTTTAACAATTAATACTATAATATTTTTTATTCGTATGTGATAATTATTTATCTTTGCGGCGATTTTTTTAATTTTAAAGCAGAAGATATATGCAAATGTTCTGTTTGCCGCCTTGCACAGCCTCGTGAGCGAATTGAGACAGTGCTTCAAAATTGCACAATTACATATATTTGTGCCATTAATTTGCCTCTTTTTGATATATTACTAAAAAAAACACTTATATTTGCAGGCTTTTTTTTAAGGCAAAAATAACATCTGAAAACAAACAAAATTAATTTATTATGATGAAACAAGTATTACAAAAAATGGTACTTATCACAAGTATCTTGTTCTTGTGCGGCGCGTTTGTTGCTGCGCAAACGACTACAACGGTGCGCGTAAGTTATGGCAACGCTGACGCAACCACTACTCTTAATTATACCTTTCCGGCATTGCCCGGCACACAAAACATAACTGCCGAAGCATGGGGCGGCGGCGGTGGCGGCGGCGGTGCGCGTTGTCGATGGAGTGGCGAGGCGGCCGGTGGCGGCGGCGGCGGTGGTGCTTATGCTGCTGTTAATTTTGGCTCTGTCAATGAAACTTTTTCTATCAGAGTAGGCTATGGCGGTGCTTTAGGCTCTGGTAATCAAGGAGGCTCAAGTGGTGATTATTCCCAAGTAAGTTATTTATCTAATTATATCAAAGCCAATGGCGGTGGCGGTGGCGGTGCTGCACAAAATGAAACCATCGGAGGAAGAACTGACGGTAGCGCAGGTGCTGCCGGAACGGCAGAAGCCGTTGGCACTTACACTTTCACAAAAGAAAACGGAATTGCCGGAAATGGAGGCAATTGCGGCAGTGCAAATACTCACGCTTCCGGAGGTAATGGAGGTAATGCTGCTCATGGCGGCGGCACAGGCGGTTCGGGCAATCAAGATAACAATGGTAATGCAGGAAATTATCACGGCGGCGGCGGTGCAGGTGGCGGATATTATCAAGCCGGCGCAAGTTGGGCTACCAGAAACGGCGGCAAAGGTGCCAACGGCAAAGTACAAATCACATTCAGTTATCTTACTCCCGCTACGCCGGTAATATCCTCATCTTTGGCAGATAATCTTGCTTTTGAAAATACCGTTACGCTTACTGTCGAAAACTATGACAGTAGATTTTCTTATCAATGGTATAAAGATAATCAGAAACTTGATGGATTTATCGACAACACATACACGGTAAGCACTCCGGGTGCGTATGAAGTCCGGGTTTCGGGAGATGTGACGGCGTCTTCTTTCAATTTTCCGGACGCAACTACTGTGGAAGTTACGGCAAACGGCGATAACTCTGTAATTTCAGGTACAACTTTAAACATAGGCACTGCAAAAGAAACCAAACGTTCACGCACAGTTACCTTTGTTCTTAAATACGACAAGAGTGGCATTGCCGATTTCGGCGAAGTGGCTGCCGGCGCAAGTGCCGACCCGAAACAGTATGTTGATTTGACGCTTTATGCTTTGGCAGGCACTGTAAATGTTTCTTTGGAAAACGGCGCAAGTTCGGCGTTCTCAATCACAGAAAACCAATTTACTGATGACGGACAAATAGAAATATTATTTACCCCCAATGTAATTGGCGCAATCAATGATGTGCTGATAATCTCTGCGCCAAATGCTGCGCCGGTGCGTATTCCGCTCTCCGGCACGGGCGCACTGCCCAAACCTGTTGCCCTCACAGCAAGCGACACCACAAGTTCGCGCTTCATTGCCAATTGGGAAGAAGTGGCTCTTGTAGAATATTATTTGCTGACTGTGAAAGACGGCACAGACGCAGCGGTTGAAGGCTACGATGACCTCAATGTGGGCAATGTTCTGACTTACGAAGTGAGCAACCTGATGCCCGAATCGAATTACACATATACGGTAAAAGCCGTTAGCAACGGTTATACTTCCGTGCTTTCCAATGAAATAAGCGTTACCACGCTCGAAGGTGCGGTTATCACTTACAGCAATATGGCTGAGTTTGTGCAGGAAGTGAATATTTCGGCAAGCAAAACAATCCGTGTGAGCGGTACGCATTTGGCGGAAAATATCGCGCTTGATTTGCAAGGCACTTATTTCAGCATTGATAAAAGCGAAATTGACGCAACGGGCGGCTCTGCAAAAATAACTTACGCGCCTACGCAAGTCGGTAAGCATACAGCCACATTAACCTTAACATCAAACTCAGCCGAGACGAGAGTGATAACGCTGAAAGGTACGGCATTGCCCGCAGCCACAACGGCATTGCCCGCAACGGAAGTCGGCAATACTTCTTTTGTTGCCAACTGGAACACAGTAGCAGGCGCAGTTGACTATTTGCTTACCGTAACTTCGGGCAGCGAAACGATTTTGAACGAGCAATCTACCGCAGGCGCAAGCACATTTGCGGTTAATGCTGAGGCAGGCAAAAACTACACGTACAGCGTGAAAGTGGTAGAGGCAGGACTGGCTTCTGCTGCCTCAAACGAGATAACGGTTATTACCTGTTCTGCACCGCAACCGGAGGCTTATCCCGAAAAGAAATCTGTTCGGGTACTGTGGGCTGCCGTTCCGCAGGCTGACGGCTACAAAGTTACATTGAAACAAGGCAGCAATGTGGTGGGCAGTTATAATAATGTGTCTGTGAGCGAAACGGAATTTAATTTTACAGGATTATCCTTCAATACGGATTATACTTACGAAGTGGTTGCCGTATTTGGCGCAAGCGAATATTCTTCGGGCTTTCTTGCGGTGAAGACTACCACAGAATTTTATGGACAGCAAATACCTAATCTCGGTTTTGAACTTTGGGATAATGGCAACGACTATCCTGAGCCTGTGAGTTGGAATTCTTTCGGGAATGTTGCCGGAAGTTTGGATAATATGGCTAAAGCAAATCAAGTAGATGCGTCTTCTACCGTAAGACCCGGAACAACAGGAACAAAAAGTGCTAAAATTAACAGCCGAGATGCTTTTATGGGTATCATTGCCAACGGTAATTTAACCACAGGACAAATTCAAGCAAACAGTGCTACGGCAAGCAGTTCGGACAATCACAATAAAACAATTCCTTCCAATCCAAGTTACAGCACTCCTTTGGGTGGAAAACCCGATTCGCTGACTGTTTGGGTAAAATCAAACACAACTCGTGAAGCGCGTGTTTCGGCTATCATACACGATAATTATGAATATCGCGACCCTGAATCGGGCAGTGATGGAAGTCACGTAGTAGCCAAAGCGGTTAGAAACTACGGCTCTGCCGGAAATACTTGGCAACGGCTTTCTGTTCCTTTCAGTTATGTAAATAATTCTCTTTCGCCTGATTATATTTTAATTTCATTTTCAACAGACAAAGAGGCGGGCAAAGGAACTACAAGCGATGAAGTTTATATTGACGATATGCAGTTTATCTATAAACCAAGCCTCGCCATCGGCACGCCCAACAAAGCCAAATACCTGCCGAGCGAAAGGCTGACTATTTCTTATACTTTGACCGGAACAATGTCTGCAAGCAACTTGAATGCTGCTGCAAACACGGTTACGCTGCAATTGTCTGACGCAAGCGGCTCATTTGCCAACCCGCGCCAATTGGCACAAATTACCGGCGACAACAGCGGTGTGTTCAGCGTAACATTGCCAAGCGATTTGCCCCTTTCGGCAAACTACAAATTGCGCGTGGTAACGACCAACTACCCGATGACTTCCGATGCAAGCGCAGCCTTTGAATTGCGTTCCGCGCCTGCCGTTCCGGTGGCACTTGACGCAACAGAGTTGTCTGCCGCCTCGTTTGTCGCCAATTGGGAAGAAGTAGAGGGCACTACCGGCTATGTGTTGAATGTGAATGGTACGGAAACCATTTTGGCAGCAGGCGTTACCTCTTATTTGGTGAAAAACCTGCAACCCGAAACACCTTATACTTATAAGGTAAAAGCCCTGAAAAATGATTTGAGTTCCGATTATTCAAATACAATTCCGGTCAGCACATTGAGCGGCGGCGTTATTTATTACGATGGCTATACTGCCCTGACAACCATTGTCAATGGCACGAAAGCAAGTACATTAACTGTTTCGGGCGCGGGCTTGCTCGAAGGCGTTTCGGTTAATTTCACCGGCAATCCGAGTGGTTTCTTCGCTTTAAGCACAAATAATGTAGAGATTGAAGGCGGAGATATAGAAATAACTTATTCGCCGACTGCTATCGGTACGCACACGGCGCGTTTGCTGCTGAAATCGCTCTTTGCCGATAATGTGTTTGTTGAATTGAGCGGCACAAGCCTCCCGCCTGCCACAGAGGCAGCGGCAGCCGATTCCCTTACGCCTGTTTCCTTTAAAGCGCATTGGGCAGTTTCTGCCGATGCAGAGGCTTATGTTTTGACGGTAACAGACAACGAAGGTACACCCATTGAAGGCTACAATGAATTGCTTGTTAACGATACAAGCCTTGTGATAAACGGTTTGTCGTCTGCAACAGATTACAGTTACAGCGTGAAAGTAAAAGCACAAAACTTGCTTTCGGCAGCCTCCAATGAGATTGAAGCAACAACCTTGTCCAAACCGCAAATCAATACGCCTGCGATTGACGATTTTGAACAACTGTTTACTATCTCTGATGAGCAAACGATTACCATCAGCGGCAGCAATTTGCTCGGCAAAATCAGCGTAGAATTGAGCGGCTCGGCATATTTCAGCATCGACAAGAGCGAAGTGGAAAGCGGCGAAACGATTACCCTGACCTACGCCCCCGCAGCACCCGGTACACACGCGGCAAGGCTGAAACTGTCGTCTGACTACGCCGAAACGGTGGAAATCAATATCAACGGTATAGCAAAAGACACTGCCACCTCGTTGCCTTTGGTAACAAGCAAAACGGTGGTCGCCTATCCTAACCCGACCAGCGACCTGCTTTATCTGAACGGTATCGAAAACAAAGAATCCTACCGCATTACGGACAGCAAAGGCAGCACGGTACAAACCGGCGTTTTGACCAACAGTCAAATTTCGGTGCAAACGCTGCCCAACGGCTTGTATTGGCTGCAAATCGGACAAACGAACACGGCATTTGTTAAGAAATAAAACAGCCGGATAAACCAAGAGTTTTTCGTTTATAAACCTGTTAGGTCTTGAAGACCTAACAGGTTTTTCGTTGATTTGCCTAATAAGTACTTAATGGGCATTTCGGCTTAATGGTCAAAAAGAATGGTAAAAACGTTGTAAAAGATTAAAAATCAGTAACTTTGCGGCAAAAAAAAGAAATGACTAAAAAAATGCTTTTATTGCGGTTCTGCCGACATA
>JAISJU010000133.1 GCA_031261165.1 Prevotellaceae bacterium | reverse complement strand
GTTTTAGGCACAAGTCGCAGACTTGCGCCAAGCAGGGTCAATAATTTTGTGTATTGTTTATTGGAATATATGTTGTATTTTTGCAGACAGGAAAATAAAAAGCACTTTTAAGCGTTAATATTAAAAAACAAAAAAATGAAAATACTCTGGATAGATGACGAAATAGATTTATTGCGGGCGCACATCTTCTTTTTGGAAGAAAAAGGTTATGAAGTAAGCACCCGCAACAACGGACAGGACGCGATAGACCTGTGCCGCACGGAACGCTTCGACATTATTTTCTTAGACGAAAATATGCCCGGATTGAGCGGACTGGAAACGCTCACGAAGATAAAGGAAATCAATTCCGCCATTCCGGTGGTGATGATTACCAAAAGCGAGGAAGAAAACATTATGGATATGGCGATTGGCAGCAAGATAGCCGATTACCTCATCAAGCCGGTCAATCCCAACCAGATTTTGCTGACCATCAAGAAAAATATCCACAAGCGCGACATTATTTCCGAAAAAACAACCAACGATTACCGCACGGATTTCGGCAAAATCGGTATGCAAATCAACGAATCCTTTTCGTTTGACGACTGGCAAGAGGTGTATAAAAAGTTGGTTTATTGGGAATTGGAACTGACCGATGCCGAAAACGAGATGAACGACCTACTCCGAATGCAAAAAACGGAGGCAAACAGCGGTTTCACCAAGTTTGTGAAGAAAAATTACGAGGCGTGGTTTGCCGCCAATGCGGACAGCCGACCAACCATCAGCCCCGATATTTTCAAGAAAAAGGTGTTTCCGCTGCTTGACGCGGGCGAAAAAGTGTTTTTCATTTTGATAGACAATTTCCGTTTCGACCAGTGGAAAATCATCAAAGACGTGTTGGCGGAGTTTTACAATTTTCCCGATGAGGGTATGTATATGGGCATTCTTCCCACCACCACGCAATATGCCCGCAACGCTATTTTTGCGGGACTGATGCCGCTGCAAATCCGCCAAATGTTCCCGCAACTGTGGGTAGACGAGGAAGACGAAGAGGGCAAAAACCTGAACGAAGAGGACTTGTTAAAGACGCAAATTGACCGTTTCCGCAAGAAATACTCCTTCTCGTACCACAAAATAATGGACGCGCAACACGGCGATAAGTTGTTGGAACGCCTGCCGCAAATCACGGATAACCAACTGAATGTGGCGGTTTTCAACTTTGTAGATGTGCTCTCGCACGCCCGCACGGAGTCGAAAATGATAAAGGAACTTGCCGGCACCGATGCGGCTTACCGTTCGCTCACGCTGTCGTGGTTTAAGCACTCGGCGTTGTACGATTTGCTGAAAATCTTGTCCGAAAAGGATTACAAAGTCATCATCACCACCGACCACGGCACCGTTTCGGTGGATACGCCCATCAAAGTTATCGGCGACAAAAACACCAACACCAACCTGCGCTACAAAGTGGGTAAAAACCTGTCGTACAACCGCAAAGAGGTGTTTGAGATAAAAGAGCCGGAAAAAATCGGCTTGCCCTCGCCCAATTTGAGTTCGACCTTTATCTTTGCCACCAATCAGGACTTTTTTGCTTATCCGAATAACTACAATTATTATGCGGGCTACTACAAAAATACCTTGCAGCACGGCGGGATTTCGTTAGAAGAAATGCTTTTGCCGGTGGTTACTTTGGAGCCGAAATAATGGTTAATGGTTAATTGTAAATGGTTAATGGTTAATGGGGCTAACGCGCGTTAGCCCCATTAACCATTAACCATTAACCATTAACCATTAACCATTAACCATTAACCATTAACCATTAACCATTAACCATTAACCATTTAAATTATCATCATCGCATCGCCATAACTGCCAAATTTATAGCCTTCTTTTATTGCCGTATCATAAGCTTTCATTATCAAATCATAACCGCCAAATGCCGCCGCCATCATTAGCAGTGTAGAGTAGGGCAGGTGGAAGTTGGTAATCAGGCGGTTGGCAGTCGTAAAATCGTAAGGCGGAAAGATAAATTTGTTTGTCCAACCGTCAAAGGGCTTAATCATACCTTCCGTGATAACCGCTGTTTCGAGGGCGCGTAAGGTGGTGGCACCAACTGCGCACACGTTTCTTTTCCGTTCTTTGGCGCGATTGAAAATATCGGCTGCCTCTTGCGTAATCTCCATTTGTTCGGAATCCAACTTGTATTTGGTCAGGTCTTCCACATCAATTTCGCGGAAATTGCCCAAACCGGCGTGCAGCGTAACGAACGAGAAATCTATGCCTTTTATTTCCAATCGTTTCATCAACTCGCGACTGAAATGCAGTCCGGCAGCGGGCGCGATAACCGCCCCTTCATTTTTTGCAAAAATGGTTTGGTAACGCTCGGCATCTTCCGGTTTCACTTCGCGTTTGATAATCTTCGGCAGCGGCGTTTCGCCAAAATCGAGCAGGTGCTTGCGAAACTCTTCGTAAGTGCCGTCAAAGAGAAAGCGCACCGTGCGTCCGCGCGAGGTGGTGTTATCAATCACTTCGGCTACGAGCGTGTCGCCAAAGTACAGTTTGTTTCCGATGCGGATTTTGCGGGCGGGGTCAACCAATACGTCCCAAAGTTTCATATCTTTGTTCAGTTCGCGCAACAGAAAAACCTCAATCCGCGCACCGGTTTTTTCTTTATTGCCGTACATTCGCGCCGGAAAAACCTTTGTGTCGTTAAACACCATCACATCTTTGTCTTCAAAATAACCAAGTATTTCCTTGAAAGTTTTGTGTTCCAACTGACTTGTTTTTCGGTTAATAACCAACAAACGCGACTCGTCCCTGTTCTCGGCAGGGTGCAGCGCGATTTGCTCTTCCGGCAATTTGAATCTGAACTTGGATAGTTTCATATCGTTTCTTGTTTAGTAATATTTTCAATAAATTCTTTCGGCGAAATACATTTTTCTAAAGTTATATCGCCAATCCGTGTGCGTTGTAACGCAGTCAAATGCGCCCCCGACTGCAACGCCTCGCCGATGTCGCGTGCCAATGCCCTGATATAAGTGCCTTTGCTGCATACGACACGGATTTTTAATGTATTATTCTCAAAATCAAGCAGTTCGATTTCGTCAATCACCAGCGTTTTGGCTTTTAGTTCCACTTCTTCGCCTCGGCGAGCCAAATCGTATGCCCGCTGCCCATCGACTTTTACGGCTGAAAATGCGGGTGGAATTTGCTCTATCGTACCGACAAATTTCGGCAGCATTTTTTCTATTAACGCTCTATCAATGTGGTCGGTAGGGTAGATTTGGTCTATTTCTTTTTCCAAATCGAATGAGAGCGTTGTCGCACCCAACTTCAATGTGGCAATATATTCCTTTGTTTGATACTGAAACGTGTCAATCAATTTCGTTTTTTTGCCTGTGCAAACAATCATAACACCTGTTGCCAATGGGTCGAGCGTTCCCGCGTGTCCCACTTTCAACTTTTTGATTTTCAAACTTTTTTGTATCGCACCGCGCACTTTTTTTATCAAGTAAAACGATGTCCAATGCAGTGGTTTATCGAAAAACAGCACTTCCCCTTCTTCAAAATTCATACGCTCAACGGATAACCGAAACCAAGTAAAATTAAAATGACCGCACCAGCCAAAATACGATACCAGCCAAAGGCTTTGAAACCGTATTTGGTCAGAAACTCAATGAAAAACTTAATTGCCAGCAGTGCAACAACAAATGCTACTATATTGCCGATAATCAATACATTAATATTATCTATCAATAATTGTCGGCTACCGTCTTCGAGTAATAATTTCAATAATTTATAACCCGATGCCGCCGCCATAGTCGGCACAGCGAGGAAAAACGAAAATTCCGCCGCATTTTTCCGCGTCAATTTTTGCGACATACCGCCCACAATCGTTGCCATTGAGCGCGAAACGCCCGGTATCATTGCCACGCATTGGCAAAAACCGATGATTAAGGCTTGCCGCCAGCCGATTTCTTGATTTTCGGTAGTTTTTTCAAATAATTTATCTACAAAAAGCATAAAAATGCCGCCCAAAATGAGCATCACGGCAACCACCGAAACGTTTTCGAGCAAGTCATCAATTTTGTCGCTGAACAAGAAACCGAAAACAGCAGCGGGCAGAAATGCCACAAGCAATTTCCAATAAAAATCCCAGGACTGCAAAAACCGCCGCCAATATAAAATCAGTACCGAAAGTATCGCGCCGAACTGGATAATGACCGTGAATGCCTTTACAAATTCATCGCTTTTCACGCCCAAAAAGCCTTCTGCCAAAATCATATGTCCGGTGGAGGACACAGGTAAAAACTCTGTCAATCCCTCGACAATGGCGATAATGATGGATTGAAATATGCTCATTCTTCGTCTTCCTTTTTAGGTTTTTCTTTCCAAAGAATGGCAACAATCACAAACAAAAAACCCGTGAGCGACACAGTCGGTGCTACCGTAATACGGCGGAAACTGAAAATGTCGGGGTTGTATTCCAAACCGCTGGGGCTGCCATACATCAGGGCAAATCCCGCAAAAATAATGAGTACGCCGACAGACAGCAAAATCAAGTTCATTTTGCCCAAAGCAAGTTGCTTTTGTGCTTTATTTTCTTTCATAAAATATTGATTATAAACGTTGGGCAATAATACGCCCCAACATAATATTTACGGCGCAAAAGTAATAAAAAAAATCTCATATTTTTCGGATTGACGAAAAAAAATATATTTTTGATGCAGAACAAAGAAAAATAGCGAAGAAATAGATAAAAAATTTATAACTTTGCACCCTCATTTTCGCAAATAAACAGAAAAAATATGAGTGAATTAAGTGAACAAGAAATCTTCCGCCGTCAAAGTTTAGACGAATTGCGGAATATGGGCATTGAGCCTTATCCCGCTGCCGAATATATGGTAAGCGGCTATTCCACAGACATTAAAGCGGAATTTAAAGAAGACGAGAAACGCCCGATTAGCATTGCAGGCAGGCTGATGAGCCGCCGCATTATGGGTAAAGCCTCGTTTATGGAATTGCAGGACTCCAAAGGGCGTATTCAGGTCTATGTCAATCGAGATGAGATTTGCCCGGACGAGAACAAAGATTTATATAATGTGGTGTTCAAAAAACTGCTTGACATCGGCGATTTTGTGGGCATCAGCGGCTACGTTTTTCGCACGCAGATGGGTGAAATATCGGTACACGCCGAAACTTTAACGGTGTTGTCAAAATCAATCCGCCCGCTGCCGATAGTGAAATACAAAGACGGCGTGGCATACGATGCCTTTGAAGACCCCGAACAACGCTACCGCCAACGTTATGTGGATTTGGTGGTGAATGAGGGCGTGAAGGATATTTTTGTGAAACGCACCAAGATTTTCAACACAATGCGCAATTTCTTTAACGAGCGTGGTTATATGGAAGTGGAAACGCCCATTTTGCAGTCCATTGCGGGCGGCGCGGCGGCGCGACCTTTTATTACACACCATAATGCTTTGGATATTGAGTTGTATCTGCGAATTGCAGACGAACTTTATTTGAAACGCCTGATTGTAGGCGGTTTTGAGGGCGTGTATGAGTTTTCAAAAAATTTCCGCAACGAGGGAATGGACAGAACGCACAATCCCGAATTTACGTGTATGGAAATTTATGTGGCGTACAAAGATTATAATTGGATGATGGCGTTCGCCGAACAGATGCTCGAAAAAATCGCGCTCGAAGTGAATGGCACTACCGAAATGCAAATCGGCGACCGCACTATCAGTTTCAAAGCACCTTTCAAACGCATCACAATGATTGACGCGATAAAAGAACATACGGGCATTGACATCAACGGAATGAACGAAGACGAATTGCGCGAAGTGTGCAAGAAACTTCATATTGAGGTGGATAACACGATGGGCAAAGGCAAAATGATTGACGAAATTTTCGGCGAAAAATGCGAGGGCAACTACATTCAGCCCACGTTTATTACGGATTATCCCTACGAAATGTCGCCGCTCTGCAAACGCCACCGCGAAAATCCCGAATTGACGGAGCGCTTTGAACTAATGGTGAATGGTAAAGAATTGGCAAACGCCTACTCGGAACTGAACGACCCGATTGACCAACTCGAACGTTTCCAAGAACAGATGCGCCTGAGCGAAAAAGGCGATGATGAGGCAATGATTATTGACCACGATTTTGTACGTTCGCTCGAATATGGAATGCCGCCCACATCGGGTATGGGCATCGGTATGGACAGGCTCGCAATGCTGATGACAGGACAGACGAGCATACAGGAAGTTTTGTTTTTTCCGCAGATGAAACCTCAAAAGGAATAATTTAGTGAAGTGAAAATAAAATAGTAGTATTGTATGTAATCAAGAAAATAGCAGAAATATGATTTTAAGATATTGTAATATAAGTAATTATCCAAAAATAATTTAGGATTATGGCAAAATTATCATTCCGATACCATTTACCACACAATTCAATACGCATAGATGAATTTTCGTTTATGCTAAATGTTATTGATTGTAACGAAAAGTATTATACTTATGAGGAATTGCGTTATTTATTTCTGAAGAAAGAAATACAGCAGGGTGTTTTTGCCACTTTTCACCCGCAACCTCATAAAAATTTACAAAAACATTCCATTGAAAAAATCAGAGATTTGTATGCAAAATCTATTGATGATGAAAATTGCGTTAAGCAGTTGTTAATGCCTGATATTCAATATACTGATGCGAAAACTTTCAAGCAAGTTTGGAACGAATTTGTGCGTGATTATACGGAATTTTTTGCTTTTATAGGCTTGTTGCCGACTTATTATAAAGGTGTTGGTGGAAATTCGGGAGAGAAAAAGCATTATGTTACAAATCTTGTAAAGCAGTTTCAGAACAACGAAATTTCTATTGAAGAACTGATTTTGATGTTCAAATTCAGAAATACAAGTAAGGATTACGATAATCTTGATATGTATCATATCGAAGTCAGACCTTTTGTGTTGGCGATAAAAGCCCTTAATTATTACAAATCAAACGGCTATACTTTTGTTAATCCCCATATTATTTCTGCGATAGTTTGTCATTGTAGAAATGAATTTGATAGTTTTATTGAGGTAATAAGTGTGTTCCCAAATCCAAACAAAGATTTGATAGAATACAAAGATAATTTCGATAGACTAACAAAAGAGATAGAGCGAGTAACATTGCTCTTAAAGCCATATTTAGAGCATATCGGTGTTGTCGAAGTTGTAAAAAAAGGGAACAAAAATCAATACAAAATACTTGATAAGGTTAATGAAATTAAATACCCTCTGAATTGTGTTTTTTGTGATGGTCATATTGGAAAATACAAACTTACTCCCTTGATTGGAAAAGTATTGAGAATTTGCAATCAATATGCTAATAGTCCAATTCTTCCAAATGATTTGTTTGATGTCCATTTTTCCGAAGATGATAAAAACTCAATCATTCAAGAATTCATAAATCTTGGTATTTTTACTTCCTGCCAAAACAACATCATTCAATTAAATTCCATTGAAAACCAATACTTTATTAATCCATATTCCGATTTTATGAGCATTGACGATGCCGAATATGTTGATAGTTTTAACGAAATTATATTAAATGAAACTTCACAATCAATTATTGTTGAATACGATGTTTTAGCACAGGAAATTTTGGAATTGAAAAATGCTGCGTTGTCGTCAAACGGTGCAGATTACGAGCAAAAACTGTTTGGTTTCATTGATAACCGTTTGTCTATTTTTACTAATAAAAATTGGTACGGAACGGCAACCACTGGACAACGATTAAGCGATATTGCTTGTATTGCCAATGTTTATACAAATTCAGAAACTCGTAAAATACTGATTATTATTGAATGTAAAGCGTCAAATGCAATTCGCAGTTTTGACGAGCGCAAAGAGCGCGATGATATTATCAATACGTTGAAAAAATACAAAGACGAAAACTTTGACGGTGTCTGGTATTGGATTGCCGATAGTCGTGCATTGCCTGATTTTGATATTCACGGCGGTTATCGCAACAGTAGTAATAATTACAGTTTGATAGAAAAGTTGAATATTCTTCAATTTGATATTAGTGAAGAAACTCGTCGACCTTCCATTGTAACAGCATTTTCTATTGATGCGTTGATTGTTTATCTGAAATATCTGTATCAAAATACGAAGAATTTAACGAGTACAGACAAAATTACGGAAAGCACAGTTCCACATTTTTGGCGTTGGAGTAAAAAATTTATGAATGTGCAGTATATAACGATTCACAAAGACTTAACATTGTAAAATTATGGCAATAAATAAATTAAATGAATTAAGTGGAAAAGAATGGATTCGTTTTACGAGAAGTTGGTTTTACATCAATGCCAAATCAAGAACGAATGATGAAATTCAGCACCCTGCGAAATATCCCGAAGAATTAGTACAGGAATTTGTTTCTTTTTTCACAAAATCGGGAGAAATGGTATTTGACCCCTTTGTTGGTGTCGGTTCTACTATTGTTGGTTGCCAGCAGTTGTCAAGATATTGCATTGGAATAGAGTTAAATAAAGACTTTGTAAAGATAGCAGAACCAAGAATTAATGCTCAATTTGGTAAGATTATACAAGGAGATTGTCGTAGAAAAATACTAAAAATTCCAGATGAGTCTGTTAATTTTATTATAACTTCGCCGCCCTATTGGGATATTTTAAAGAAAAAAAGAGGTAATAGTGATTCACAACATACAGAAAGAAATGAAAAAGGATTATCATTGTATTATTCTGATAAAAAAAATGATTTAGGTAACATTGATAATTACGAGGTTTTTATAGACGAACTTGCGAAAGTTTTCAAAATGTGTAAGAATAAATTAAAAACAGGTGGATATATGGTTGTTGTTGTACAAAATTTCAGAAATGTTGATGGAAGTTATATGACATTAGCATGGGATTTAGCAAGAAAAATATCAGAATTTACGAATTTCTGCGGCGAAAAAATTTGGGTACAAGAAAACAAAAAATTAGGAATTTGGGGCTATCCTACAACCTTTATTTCAAATATTCACCACCATTATTGTTTAATATTTAGGAAAAAATGAATTATTTAAAAATACACGATTTACACCCATATCACGCAAAATTTTATGCAGGAATACCGCAATACTTTATTTCAAAGTATGCAAAAAAGAAAGATGTGATTTTTGACCCATTTTGTGGTTGCGGCACTACGTTAATGGAAACAAATATTGCAGGTTATCATTCTGTTGGTGTTGATATTAATTTTTTATCTGCAAAAATATCATCTGCAAAAGTTTTTTCTGCAAAATATCAATTTGTTCGAAATTTTACAGACAAAATTTTGAATTCTGTTAATGATACGCCAATTCAATTTACCGATAGTGAATTTTGGTTTACAAAAAATAATTTTCGCGAACTATGCTGTATTTACAATGCTATTCAAAAAATAGATGACACCGATTATAAAAATATTTTTGAGGTAGCAATATCCTCAGTTTTAAACAGAGTTTGCAATAAACGCTCTACTTGGAACTTAGGTTATTTGTCAGATAATATTTTACCTAATTTAGAATCGAAGTTATCTATTAAAAAGGAGTTTCAAAAAAAATGCGAATGGCTTATTGCTGCTTATAAAGAAAAAGAAGAAGTTGCAAATTACAGTTCCGTGTATTGCTCAAACATCAAAGAATTTGATTTTAACGAACAATTTAATTTAATCATTACTTCGCCGCCCTATCCTTTTGCCGTTGATTTTGCACGTAATAATCGTCTCTCGTATTATCTTTTTAACGAAGATTTAGATGCGGCAGCACAACAAGAAACGGGGGCAAGATATAAAAGAAACAAGAAAAATTGCGAAGATAGTTTTTTTGCAGAAATGCAGGAAATATACACAAGATTAATGCAATTAGTTTGTTTTGGTGGTTATATTTGTATGACTGTTGGCGATACCAAGCGGAAAAACAGAGCAATACTATTTACAGACTGGTTAATAAATTTTTTCAACGAACAAAATTGGATTATTGTTGAAGATAATATGCGTCAATTACAACGTCAATCAATGGGGCAAAAACGTATTCCAGAAGAACACGTTTTAGTTTTGCAAAAGTGTGCATAAAAACTGAAATCTATAACACGTTTTTTATCGCGAAGCGTTTATTTAAAAATAAAATCTATGGAATTTCCCGGAAAAATAGCAGTAATGGGCGGCGGCAGTTGGGCGACTGCGATTGCCAAAATTGTGCTGGCAAACGGTGGCGAAATCAATTGGTATATGCGCAAGCAAGACCAGATTGGAACTTTCAAACGCCTGCAACACAACCCGTCATACCTCACTAATGTGATGTTCGATTTGAACAAAATCACATTCTCGTCTAAAATAAATGCAGTGGTGGCAGACTCGGATACGCTGATTTTTGCCACGCCATCGCCGTTTTTGAAACAACACCTGAAAAAACTGCGCCGCAAACTCGACGACAAAAATATCGTGTCGGCAATAAAGGGCGTTGTACCCGATGAAAACCTGATTATTTCCGACTATTTTCACGAGATTTACAATGTGCCGAACGAAAATATTTTGGTGCTTGGCGGACCTTGCCACGCGGAAGAAGTGGCGTTGGAACGGCTCTCGTACCTCACCGTTGGCTGCACAGACCGCGAAAAGGCGAAACTCTTTGCCCAACGCCTCAAAGGCAGCAATATTAAAACCTCGGTGTCGGAAGATATTGTCGGCATCGAATACTCCTCTGCACTGAAAAACGTGTATGCCATCGCCGCAGGCATTTGCCACGGATTGAAGTATGGCGACAACTTCCAATCGGTGCTGGTATCCAACGCCGTGCAGGAAATGAACAGGTTTATCTGTGCCGTGCAGCCGCAAAACCGTAACCTCTGTGACTCGGTGTATCTGGGCGATTTGCTCGTAACATCGTACTCCAAATTCAGCCGAAACCGTATGCTCGGCACAATGGTGGGCAAGGGCTATTCGCTACGTACCGCCCAAATGGAAATGGAAATGATTGCCGAAGGCTACTACGGCACTAAATGTGTGAAAGAAATAAACGATGAACGCTACAAAGTGTCGATGCCCATACTCGATGCGGTATATAATATATTGTATGGGCGCATTTCGCCGGCGATAGAAATAAAATTATTGACGGAAAATTTGAGATAAAAATAGTGTTTTTGCAAAAATAAAAAACAAATATTATGAACAGCATTGTAGTTTATCCCGCAACGTCTCGCCAATTCAGCGTATTGGAGGCATTGCTTGCAGAAATGAAAGTTCGTTTCTCGGTAAAAAAAGAAAAGGCAAAAGACGACTCTTTGATGACAAAAGAAGCGTATTTTGCTATGCTTGATGAGCGAATAAAAGAAGCCGATAATGGGAAATCGGTAATAATTGGCAGCAAACAGGAACTTCACACTTTTCTTGAAACATTATGAGTTATAAGTTAGACATCAAGGAAAGTGCACAAGAAGACCTTGCCAGACTAAAGAAATCAGAAATCAGCGCATTTAAAAAAGCAACGAAACTTCTTGATGAGTTACAGGAACACCCAGCCACAGGCACAGGCAAACCTGAACAACTGAAATATTACCAAGAGCCGACCTGGTCGCGCAGAATTTCGGATAAACACAGGCTTGTTTATAGAATACAAGATGAAATTGTTACGGTACTTGTTATTTCGGCTTATGGACATTATGAAGATAAATAATCAAAATTTTATTGTTATGAAGAAATCAATTTTAATCGGATTTATTTTTTGCGGATTATTTGCAAATGCTGCTTTTGCAACGGATTCTACGGCAAAAGAAAAAATAACACCAAACGAAGAAAGAGTATTGTTTTTTACAGATACTATGCCTCAATTCCAGGGTGGACAAGAAGATTTGTATAAATTTATTGCTCAAAATTTGAGGTATCCTTTTTATGCAGCAAAAAATGGGATTCAAGGCAGAGTGATGCTTCGATTTATTGTTCAAAAAGACGGCTCAATAACAAATATAAAAGTTATCAGTTCGCCAGACGAATCGTTATCTAACGAAGCGGTAAGAGTTATAATGGCAATGCCGAATTGGATACCGGGAAAATTAAATGGCGAGCCTGTTGATGTCTATTTTACTCTTCCAATTAATTATATACTGCAAACAACAGAAGAAAAAAAGAAAAAATAATTATTAGTTAAATTAATATGCAAAACATCAAATTAAACATCGACAAAGTACAAAACTTTGTATCGAAAGAAAACATTTTTGCTTACGAAAGCAAAGTAAAAGAAGCCTCGAAACAGTTGCACAGCAAAACGGGCGAGGGCAAGGATTTCTTGGGCTGGCTTACATTGCCGTCTGAAATCAGCGAAGAGGATTTGGCGGAGATTCAAGAAACGGCAGACCTCTTGCGCGAGGAGTGTGATGCGGTGGTGGTTGCCGGTATCGGCGGCAGTTATCTCGGCTCGCGGGCGGTGATTGATGCGCTCAACAACCGTTTTGAGTGGCTCGCACCTAAGGACGACAGCCCCGTTATTTTGTATGCGGGCAACAATATCAGCGAAGATTATTTGGCAGAACTGACGGAATATTTGAGAGGCGTGCGCTTTGGCATTATCAATATTTCCAAGTCGGGAACGACTACCGAAACCGCCCTTGCGTTCCGCATCTTGAAAACGCAACTCGAACAGCAGGAGGGCAAAGAAGATGCGCAAAAACTGATTGTTGCCATTACAGACGAGAAAAAAGGCGCGTTGCGCGAATTGGCAACCAAAGAGGGCTATAAAACTTTTGTCATTCCGGACAATGTGGGTGGGCGTTTCTCTGTGCTTACGCCGGTTGGACTGCTGCCCATCGCTGTGGCGGGTTTCGACATCAGGCAACTTGTACGCGGTGCGCAGGATATGCAAAAACTCACTGCCGACAGCGTTCCGTTTGTCGAAAATCCCGCAGAAATTTATGCGGCAACCCGCAATCGCCTCTATGAAAGCGGCAAGAAAATAGAAATTCTGGTGAATTATCACCCGAAACTGCACTACATCGGCGAGTGGTGGAAACAACTTTACGGCGAGTCCGATGGCAAAGATTTGAAAGGTATTTTCCCCGCAGGCGTGGATTTCTCTACCGACCTGCACTCGATGGGACAATGGATTCAGGAGGGCGAACGCTCTATTTTTGAAACGGTTATCTCTATCGCCGAGCCGAACAAAAAGGTAGAAGTGCCTTTGGACAAAGATAATTTAGACGGTTTGAACTTCCTCGCGGGCAAGCGCGTAGATGAAGTAAATAAAATGGCTGAACTCGGCACGCAGATTGCCCACGTTGACGGGCAAGTGCCGAATATCCGCATCGAAGTGCCGCGTTTGAACGAATATTACATCGGTCAGTTGTTCTATTTCTTTGAAAAAGCCTGCGGACTGAGCGGCTATGTGCTGGGCGTTAATCCGTTTAACCAACCGGGTGTGGAGGCATATAAGAAAAATATGTTTGCGCTACTTAACAAACCGGGTTTTGAAAAAGAAAGCGAAGAAATTAAGAAAAGATTGTAAAACGGTAGGGGGCGGAAAATATTCCGCCCTAA
>JAISJU010000071.1 GCA_031261165.1 Prevotellaceae bacterium | reverse complement strand
AGCCTCTCCCCCTGCCCCCTCTCCACAAGAGAGGGGGAACCTAACGGCGGCGGGAGAAGTACAAAAAACAAAAACAAACAAAATGTCCCCCGCCACCGTCAGGCACCCCCTCTCTTGTGGAGAGGGGGCAGGGGGAGAGGCTAAAAGTTATGAAAAAGATATTTGCATTTCTATCATTATCCATCATTTACATCTCTGCCAATGCAGTAACTATTTACGGCAATGGCGGCGATTACATCGACAAAACGCTTGTGCTGAAAGCCTACACAGACGAAATCGCCCACACCGAACAAACGCTCGATTCGCTCGTAGTGGATAGTTTAGGCGATTTTGAATTTCATTTTGAAGTATCGGGGGCTATGAGCGTGTTCCTTGATTTGGGCGTTTACCACGCCGTTTTCTTCGTAGAGCCATCAAAAACTTATTTGCTTGATTTGCCAAACTATAAGGAAAGAACAGAGGCAGACAAGTTTAATCCTTACTTTAAACCGACAAAGATACAGTTAATCGTGCGCGATGTGGACAGCACGGACATCAATCGCCAAATTGCCGGTTTTGAAACAACTTACGACTACAGTTATGTAAAATGCTCGCTTTTTCAGGGGCAGATGGATTCCATCACTTCCGAAATCAACAGTGTAGAGGCAATATACGCTGAAGATAAGAATGAGTTTTTCCATCAATACCGCCAATACAAATACGCCCTGATGGTGAATATGAACGAGCGGCTTGCACCGGCGTTGGGGGCGGCGTATATAGCAAAACTGCCTGTTTCGTATGAAAATATTGCCTTTTGGGAAGCATTCAATGCCATTTTCAGGGGATTTTTCGATATTTTCGGCAATTACAGCCCCGAGCAAACGGCGATGGACAAAGCCATTTACGCAGGCAACTACGAACAACTCTCCGCCTATTTACAGGAGCGTTTTGAACTGACCAACCCTGTTTTGCGCGAACTCGTTATTCTGAAAGGCTTGTACGATGCCTATTATTCCGAACGGCGGAATGCGCCCTACATTTTGAAACTGCTGGAAAAATGGCAGGACAATGTGTCGGACTACAACAACCGTCAAATTTGGCAAAACGCTTTCCTACACTTAAAATCGCTCGCGCCGCAGGCAGAGGCATACAATTTCAAACTGCAAGACGAAAAGGGGAAAACCTACCAACTGTCCGATTTTAAAGGTCAATACGTCTATCTGAATTTCTGCAACACGCGCATCACCCTCTCGAAAAAAGATTTCGGCATTCTCGAACGTTATGGCGAAACTTACAAGAAAGACCTCGCGGTAGTCAATCTTTTCACGGACTACTCGCGCGGCGATATGAGCATTTTCGTCAAAGGTTTGAACTCCAAAAACGTCAATCTTTTTTGGAACTCCGACCAGAATTTGATAACCAAATACCAACTCATCAACATTCCGACCTACTACCTGATTGACCGCGATGGCAAACTACTCCTTGCGCCCGCACCCACGCCAGACGAAAATTTTGAACAGAAATTTGAAGAAATTCTGCGGAAAGAAAAAGCGGGAGAGGTGAAGAAAGAGGTAGATGATATTTGGAAATAGATGAGAAATACAGTTTCTAAAAATATACATATGAATATCACAGGCAAAATAACAGGCATAAAATATAAAGTTTTTCTTTCGGAAGATTTGGAAACCATTGATATTAATAAGTTTAACATCAACAATGTAACTCCATTTTGTCTTGTGAAAGACGGAAAACACTCTTTCGCCGTTTCCAAATGGGTGTCGCCGAAACGTACTCGCTCATATCCTTACGAAAGGGTTTATAATACGCTAAATACCTCAAAGAAGATTACGGTTATTCCAATTATTAAAGATGAAGATTTTGACGGCGACCGTGATTTTCTGCAATGGGATACCGTTTCTCTGATGTCTTTGCTTGATGTTTTTGTAATTTTTGCTTATTACGATAAAGCCGTTAAAAATCCTGATTATGACAATAAAATTACTGATTTTCTATTTGACAACAAATATATTATTTCAAAAATAAAGGAAATTGAACAATATCACTCTTCGGCACTGCATTGGAATTTGAACGAACTGAAAAATAATTTGCACGACATTATTGACAAAACAAAAAAATGTTATACTGAAATCGAAAAACAGACAGGCGTTAAACTGCACAACGAAAGCGGAATAGACAATTTCAAAAATAAAATAGGCAAAGATGTTTCCCTGTTTATGCAGTTTTCGAGAGAAAAAGCCGAAAAGGCGCAATCTCGCGAAATGGTTACCACGCAGCCGAAAGAAAGTTTATCTACACTTACGAAAGCAAAAATTACTATTACAAATTATCTTGGCGGACAGTATTTTTTTACAGTAGATGAAATTTTGATTGAGAAAGACACTGTTTATTTGATTGAAAGCAAGCACTCTAAAAACAGCATTTTACCAAGCAAAGGCGATATAAAAGACGGTTTGCTAAAAATGATTTTGTATTCCAATCTTTGCGAAGTGTCGGTTGATGGCGTTCCGATGAAAAGCAGGGCGGTTTTGAAATTGACTTCGGGGAAAATCAACGATTGTCTTACCTCTGAAATTCCTGTTTGGGACAGAGCGGCGTTTCTTTTAGACAATGATTTTTCACAAGAGCAAATTCGGCTTATTGATGTTTCACTTGATGAGGCGGTGGGAAATAAGTTTATAATAAAAATAGAAAATTCAAAATAAAACACCATATTATAATAAATAAAATGTTTATAACTTACGAAATGTATAAAGCATACGATTTAATAAACTTGTCTTTTGAAAATGAAGGTAAAAGATTACTTCAAGCAGGACAAAAGCGATATGACAACAACAAAACTCAAATTAAAGACACAATTGAGTCGTTCATATTGTACAATGGGCATTTAGACGGTACTACGATGCAAGAAAATTGGTTTCCGCAAATAGATGCCGATATTTTTATTTCTCATTCTCATAATGATGAAAAGTTAGCCATTGCGTTTTCACAATGGTTATATGAGCAATTTAATTTGAATGCGTTTGTTGATTCTTGTATTTGGGGCAATTCAAATGAATTATTGAAAAAAATAGATAATGAATATTGCTTAAATTCAAATGGCGAAACTTACAATTATAATAAGCGCAATTATTCAACAAGCCATATTCATATGATGTTATCAACGGCATTATCTATGATGATTGATAAAACAGAATGCGTAATTTTCTTAAATACGCCAAATTCGGTAAAACTGAATGGTGTTTTTGAAATTACAGAATCGCCTTGGATATATTCTGAAATAGTAATAACAAAACTAATACGGGAACAAACTCGAGAAAAACATAGAGGCGAGCCAGAACCAATGTTCGAATCAGAAAGAAAATATTTTTCTACCAAACCTGAATTAAAAATAGAATACGCGTTAAGTAAAGAGCATTTAACACGTTTGACTTGCAAAAACTTAAAAGAATGGGTAAAACAAAATTCATATAAATACCCATTAGATAACTTGTATAAAATAACTTCAAATATAAATCCAATAATAACTGATTATGGAAGATAATACTAATATTTTACACAAAGAAATTGATTTGATACAAAATGTTATCAATCGAATGGCAAATAACTCCTTTCTATTAAAAGGGTGGTTAGTTTCGTTAATTGTAGTTGTTTTGGCTTTGACAAAAGAAACAATCGTAGCGACAGAACTTTCTTATTTTGCCTTAATTTTACTATTACCTGTTATTGTGTTTTGGTATTTAGACGCATTTTTCCTACATAAAGAAAAATGTTATCGAAAACTATACGAGTGGGTAATAGAAAACAGAGAGAAAACAAAAGATTTTTCGTATTCTCTTGATTATACACGATTTGCAAAAAATGTAAATTCTATTTTTTGTATAATGTTTTCTAAAACATTGTACCCTTTTTATGGTTTAGTGATTTTAATTCTTGTTGCTGTAACAATCTATAATTTAGTTTAATATGGGAAAGAAAATTTTTATTTCGTATAAATATGCCGACAAATCGGTTAGGCAATTTCAGGGCAGTTCTTTTTGGCAACCAACAACAGTAAGAGATTATGTTGATATTTTGCAAAACAAAATAGATAAAAGCGACCATATCAACAAAGGCGAAAATGATGGGGAAGATATGAGTTCGCTGGCAGATACTACTATTGCCTCTAAACTTGGCGATAAGATATTTGATAGTTCTGTTACTATTGTTTTTATATCAAAGGGTATGAGGGAAAATCAACCAGATAAAGAACAATGGATACCTTGGGAAATATCTTATTCGCTAAGAGAGCAATCACGAAAATATGCTAATAGCAAGACAAATGCCGTTTTAGCAGTTGTTTTACCTGACGAGAATAGTAGTTATGATTATTTTATGGAATATAATTCTGCTTGTAACAGTACAACTTATAAAACTAACATTCTATTTGCCATTTTACGAGAAAATATGTTTAATATCAAAAAACCTCAAACGAGAATTTGCAATGGTACAACCATTTATGAAGGAGAATATTCATATATCAAAACTGTTAAATGGGACAACTTTATTAATAATGTAAATCAATATGTTGATATTGCTGTTGAAATTTGGAAAAATAGAGATAATTATAACATAAAAAAATTAGTATAGCAATGACAAACAATGATTAAATCCCCTCTCCGATACCCTGGCGGCAAAAGTCGAGCAGTTGAAACAATCGCAAAATTGCTACCCGACTTTGACGAGTTCAGAGAGCCGTTTCTCGGAGGCGGGTCGGTGTTTGTGTATGTAAAGCAGCGTTTTCCTGATAAAAAATTTTGGCTAAACGATTTATACACCGAACTTTATAAGTTTTGGGAAATGACGCAAAAAGATGTAGATGCTTTAATTGAAAAAGTGTATGAATGGAAAGAAAAATATAAAAGAGGGAAAGAGTTATTTCAGTTTTTGAACGAAAATCACGCCAAATTCAACGATTTGGAACGAGCAGCGGCATTTTTTATTTACAATCGCATAACCTTTTCGGGCACTACATTAAGCGGCGGCTACAGCGAAGGCGCATTTACAGGGCGTTTTACCGAAAGCAGCATACAACGCTTAAACGATTTACGAAAAGTAATAAATGGCTCATTGATAACAAATTACGATTACGAAGAAGTGGTAAAGAAAGAGGGCGAAAATGTGTTTATTTTTCTCGACCCGCCCTATTATTCGGCAACAAAATCGGCACTTTACGGCAAGAATGGAAATTTACATAAATCATTCGACCACGAGCGTTTTGCCAAAACAATGAAAAATTGCCCGCACAAATGGCTTATAACTTATGATGACAGCGAATATATCCGCAATTTATTTTCATTTGCCAATATTCAAAGTTGGAATTTGACTTACGGAATGAGAAATATTACAGAAAACTCCGACCAAACAGGAAAAGAATTATTTATTGCAAATTTCCCGATAAAAAGGGAAAGACAAGGAATATTATTTGATTAAATTACCTTTTTTAGACGCAACGCATTTCAAAGAAAAACGTAATTACGCCTTCTTTTTCACCTTTGCTTTTTCGGCAATCGCTATTATCAGCGACATCACAATATAAAGAATAATGACCAAATACAAATGGTCAATCCCGACAACAATCAGCAGCAAGGCCGATAGCACAAAGAAAATATAGCGGCGGGTGTTGTGTTTGAGTTTCAGGTTTTTCATTTTCAGCGAGAACATCGGCAGCGGCACCACCAACAACGCCGAAAACGCCACCGTTACGCCGATGAGCCACATTCCGTGTTCGTGCATAAACGCGGGCAGATAGCACGAGATAGATGCCATAAAAATGCTGTTTGCGGGCGTAGGCAAACCGATAAATGAGGAAGTTTGCCGCTCGTCAAGATTGAATTTGGCGAGGCGCAGCATTGAAAAAACCGGAATGATAAACGCAAAATAAGGGACATACTCCGCGTATGGCTGCAAATAGTCGGGGAAGACCACACGACCGAGCAGCGAAAACATAATCAAACCCGGTGCCACGCCGAAACTCACACAGTCGGCAAGCGAGTCAAGTTCCTTTCCCATAGCGGAATAGGCGTGCAAAAGTCGCGCCGCGAAACCATCGAAAAAATCGAACACGGCGGCGATGTAGATAAAATACGCAGCCCATTGATAATCGCCGCGAAAAGCCATCACACAAGCGATACAACCCGAAAAAAGGTTTAAACAGGTGATGGTGTTTGGAATATTTCTGATGATAAAATTCTGTTTCATTTCAGTCGTGCTATTGGTGTTCGGTTTCCAACGGTTTTTTGTTTTAAATTCACAAGAATTTCTGCGTCCGGCGGCAAATAAACGTCCATTCGCGAGCCGAATTTGATAAAGCCGAGTTCGTCATTCAATTTGTATTTTTTGCCCACCTGGGCGTAGGTTACAATGCGTTGCGCCAACGCGCCGGCGATTTGGCGCACCAAGATGCGCGTTTTGTTTTCCGTTTCGATAATCACGGTGGAACGCTCGTTTTCGGTGCTCGATTTGGGCAGGTGCGCGGACATAAACCGACCGTCCTGATGCGTGTAATACTCCAGCGTTCCGCCGATGGGATACCAGTTTGCGTGAACGTTGAACACGCTCATAAAAATGGAAATCTGAATACGTTTTTCGCCCAACACCTCGCTCTCAACGGTCGGCTCGATAACTACCACTTTGCCATCGCAGGGCGCAAGCAGCAGGTTGGGGTCGTCAATATTGGAAATACGCACCGGTCGGCGAAAAAAATTGACGAAAAACAGGTAAATGCACAGGGAACAGCCGGAAATCAGTTTTGCGTGTGCAGGAATAAAATAATACATCGGTACATTGAGAACCAACAGCACCAAAAATAGTTTGCAAAGAAATTTTCTGCCTTCTTTATGTATGGTCATAGTGTCGTTATTTTTTTGATTATCAAATGTTTTTTTCTAAATTCTCTTTCTTTCAAAAATTTGTGCAAAAGTAATCTATTTTTTTCACAATTCAAATAATATCAAATAAACAAAAATTACGGGCGTGGCAAACAGTAAACTGTCGAAACGGTCGAGCAAGCCGCCGTGTCCGGGCATTATATTGCCTGAATCTTTTACGCCAATCGTGCGTTTCATCAGGCTCTCGAACAAATCGCCCAATGTGCCGAAAACAACCACTATCAGCGCAAAGCCAAGCCACTGTATTACATCTAATTGCGTTTCAAAGCGCGAAAATACAAACGCCACAATCAACGCGCCCAACAAGCCGCCGACAAATCCTTCCCACGATTTTTTGGGCGAAATGCGCTCGCACATTCTATGTTTGCCGAATGTTGAGCCTGCCAAATAAGCAAATGTATCGTTTGCCCAAATAAGCACAAAAAGGGCAAACAAAAATATTTCGTTTATTTCTTTAATGCCATACATTAATAAGAACGGCAATGCAATATAGATTTGTCCTAAAAAAGTGTAGGCGATATTGCTTATCGGATTGGTTTTTTGTTTGAATATTTCGGCAATAAAAATATATAAACCAAACACAAAATAAAGCCCTGCAAAGATAAATGCGATATTGTAATAGTTTTTGACAGTCAATAATACCAAATACCCCAATGGCGCAATGCTTGCAATAGCAGGAATAATCGGATTAACATTTACGTTTTCCAATTTGTTGGTGTTCTTATGAAATTCATAAGTAGTTAATGCGGCTAATGCGGCTAAAATGAGTGCCGTAATCCAGTGATTGGCAAACACCGTAAATACGATTAATGCCACATACACAATGCCGCTAATTGTTCTTTTCCAAAAATTATTCATAATGCTAAAAAATTAATACATAAATTTCTTTCGGTCCGTGTGCGCCCAGAATCAGCGTTTTTTCGATGTCTGCCGTGCGGCTCGGACCGGTTATATTTGTTATGGCAGACGGCAGATTGTTGCCATATTTTTTTTTCATAAACACTAATGCGTCAGACAGATACGGCACGATTTGTTCTTTTCTTGCCAATACGATATGAATGGGCGGAAACACATTCATTTGCCTGCCTGCCTCGTGTGCTGCGGACACTACCACCGTTCCCGTGCGGGCTACCAATGCCTCGCAAAACGTGATGCCCGCCTCCATCGGAAGAAACTCCTGCGGTTCGCTCGAAAATGCGATTTCATTTTGCTGCAGTTTCTCTGCAATTTCCGTTGTCCGGCAAAAAAAGCGCGAAATATTTTTTTCTGCCAGCAGCATTTTGATTTTTGCAAACGCCTCGCTTTCCGAACTGCACAACACAGCATTGCCATTGACCGCCGCCAATTCCTGCGCAAAACACTCTTCCAAAGAAGTGTCGATTTCTTTGTAAATGTCTGTATCCCAGTCGGGTACAAGCGCAGAGAAGTCTTTGCGGACTTGCTTTGCTGCGGCTATTTTTGCCAATATTTCTTTGCGCGAAAGGTTGCTTTTTGTTTGCATTGTTTGTTATTCTCTGAAATCGCGGGCAAAGGTAGGGTTTTTATCTGAAAAAACGGAAAAAATGTTTTATGTTTTAGAGCATAAAAAACGAGGCTATCCGTATATGGACAGCCTCGTTTTATTTGTTTTTAGAATCTATAGCCTACCGAAAGATAAGCATTGCTGTTGTGGATTTTGCCATCGCCTTCGCCATCATAAAGATTTACTAAACCGTAGTCGTAGCCGATTTTTGCGCCAAAATGACCAAATTCTGCACCTATTGCAAGACCAAGACCTGCATCAAATCTTTTTTCGGTAATGCCATCTTTGCCAAAAAAATCTTCTTTGTCGCCTTCATTGGGTGCAACTTTACCTGCAATACCGAAAGCCAAATACGGACCAACTTCGCCTGTCAGTTTCACAGAACCTAAATCATACTTGTAAGCAAAGTGAATGGGAATTTGCAAATACAAAGGTCTGTAACGTAATTTGTAAGTTTCCCCCAAGAGTTTTTCCTCTACTCTTGCACCTTTTTGGGTAATCTCCAAACCCGAAACCAAGAATAGATTTTCCGTAAAGCCGTAATCTACGGTAGCACCCACATTAAAACCGAGTTTTGCCTTCAAATCACCATCGTCATCGGTTGCGAAGTTAGACACGTTTGCGCCCACTTTCACCCCAAATTGAAGTCCTTCTTGTGCAAATGCACTTGTTGTAGCCATTGTTGCAACGGCTACAACCGTTAATAATACTTTTTTCATTACTAATTTAATTTTTGTTTTACCGCAGTTCCCCATTGGCTTGTGTATAATTTTAAATTGAAAAATAATTTGAAAAACGCGGGAACGTTAAACTTGTGTTTAAGCGATTTTCAAAATGTTATAACAACAACAAAGGCTTGTCCTTATGAAAATAAGAACAAGCCTTTGAGGCGTAATTTATTGATAATGAGCGATTTAGCCCCCCACCGATGACACACAAGCCACCGATAATCAGCAGCCTGTTTGTTGTTGTATAAAGAGAAAGAGTTGTCATTTTATATGTTAAATCGGTGCAAAAAATGTTCGGCAAAGATACAAAGATTTTTTAATATCAAAATATTTTCAAGAAGAAATATAGAAAAAAAGTGCTGCAAGGTTTTTCCCTCGTACGCAGACGGCGCATATTTTTACGCAATTCTTAAAATCTGCGTAAATCTGCGTCATCTGCGTGCTTTTTCCTCTATTCCCCCGCCTCATAGCCCTTCACTTTCGAGAAAGCAATAATTGACGAATTAATAGCCTTTCCCAAATCGTCTGCGCCGTTGTCGATTTTCTTCATTTCGGCATCAATGTAGGCTTGGCGTTTTTTAGCAAGTTCGGCTATTTCGCTCTGAACTTTGCTGCGCTCGGCTTGCTTTTCTTTTACAATAACTTCTATTTCGGCTTTCGATTTGCCTTTGTATTCTTTCGGTATCTCGCTCTCTTTCAAATTTTGAACGGCATCTTTGTCGCTGTCATATTTATCCACCAAATCCCACGACTCGTTTTTATAAGCGGTTTTTGTGGATTTGCTTACCGCACGGCTCACTTTGTTCGACTGCGAAATGCTTGATGCGTTGGAATCTTGCAATTCCTGATTGGCTTTTTTCTCATCGGCAAGCGTGCCGTAGCCGATGTAAGTATCGTTCAGTTTGGTGTTGCAGGCATCAATGCGGTCATCATAAGGCGTAGCGATGTAGCGCACTTTGGCGTTGCTGTCGATGTTGAAATACTTGCCTTTGCCCCGCGCAGCACCGTCTTGCCACAGTCCGCGAACACCCTCTTCGCGGTTTCCGCAGAAAATCGTATTCACATAAATATCTTTGCTCAAAGCATTGATTACAGATTCTTTGTACGAAACGCCGCCCTGGTCAAACGGCTCATTTCCGGCAATGTAAATCAGTTTCATATCCGACTCCTGCTTTCCCCAATCAATGTCGCTCACAGCGCGTTGAATTACCGCACCGCAATACTCCAAACCGCCGTTGGTGCGCAGTGCAAACAGTTTTTCGGACAGCAAATCCAAGTCGCTTGTCATCGGCGTAACTTGGCGAATGAAATTTTCGCTTTTCTGCAAACCATCGTTACCGTATTCGTAGAGCGAAATTTCGATGTTTGGCGTTACACCCTTATATTTCAGCGTGGTGAGCGTATTCACGATGTCCCACAAGCGCGATTTGGCTTGGTCAATCAGCCCGTCCATACTGTTGGAAGTATCCAGCAGCAGGGCAACTTGGATTTTGGTACGGTTTGCCGCAGGCACATCGCTTGCCGGTTGAGAAGTTTGCGGCTCATTTTCAGCCGTTTGCGATTTTGCATTACACGAGTTCAGCGTGAATGCCACTGCCAAAATTATTGGCAAAAAAGATGCTTTTTTCATAGTGCTTTATTTTTTTAATGTTTAAAAATCTGCTGCAAAAATATAGCATCAAAAAATAGCATTTTGAGCAAAATGGGTAAAACCCCAAAATGAATTGGTAAAATATGGCAGATAAATGTGTAAAAAGTATTTACTTTACAGTCTGAAATTTGAAGAAAAGAAAATGCAAGTAAAACATTACATATTAATCATTTCGATTTTTATTTCGGCAGGAATTTTTGCCCAAAATAAAAGTTCGGTGCCAGGCAATACTGTAAAAAAAGCGGCAAAAGAACTTTCCATATCGCTTGACGAAGAAAAGCCTGACGATGTGGTGGCTGCCGATTACGAAAATTTGGCGCGGAAATTTGCCGATGCCGCCAACTATGCCAAAGCCGAAGAAAATTGGCAAAAAGCCCGAAAAATATATCTCAAACTGAAAAACACGGAAAAAGTGGCTGCCATCGACCGAGAAATTGCAAAATTGCAAGAGTTGCAAAACAAAACAGACGATGCCATTTCGAGTTACGAGTCGGCGCAAACTTACGCCAAAGACAAGGTGGAAAAAAAACTCAATGCCAACGATGTGCAACGATTGAAAAACAGCGCGGATTTGAACGCACAATCGTCTTATATTCAAGAAAATATTGAGTTGGCGGACAAAAAATCCGACCGCGCCGATGCCTACAAACAAATGGCAAACCTGAAACTTGCCGAAAACAAAAAGGAAGAGGCGATTTCAAATTTGCAAAACGCACTGCAAGAAAGCGAAAGCAAAGAAGAAGCCATCGAAATAAAGCAAAAAATTGCCGGCGTGTATTCCGAAACTGCCGATTACGAAAAGGCTGTTGAGATACGAAGCGAACTCGTTTCGGAAGCGAAAACAAGTAACAATCAGGCAGTTGCCATAGAACAGTTGCAGCAAATGTCGCTCAATTATTTCTCAAACAACGAGCGCAAAAAAGGCATCGAAACGCTGCAACAAGCCTACGCGCTCGCCATAGAACAGCGCAACACGCTGGCAGCCAAAAACTGCCTTGATTTGCTCATCGCGCAATACCGAAAAACAAAAGACACGAAAAAAATCATTCATTTGTATGACGATTTCGCGCAAAAATTCGACAGCATCATCGCGGGCGACAGTTCGCTTATCGACACAAAAACCATTCTTTCGATAGAGCAGCGGGTGGCGCAACTCGAAAAGGAGCGCGCACTGAAAGACGAACTCATTGCACGAAAAAATACGCTCAATTATTTTCTCGTGGGTTTGATAGCCGTGATTTTGATTTTTGCCGTTTTTGTCGTAAAAGCCTTATATTCAATCAATAAAAAGAACAAACGGATTGCGTTGCAGTCGCTGCGGCGCGAAATGAACCCACATTTTATTTTCAACAGTCTGAACAGCGTCAATCATTTTATTGCCGAAAACAACGAGTTGGAGGCTAACAAATACCTTTCGTCTTACTCAAAATTGATGCGCAACACGATGGAAAATTCCAACAAAGATTTCATTCCGCTGTCGGTGGAATTGGCGCAACTGAAAGAGTATTTGCAGTTGGAATATATGCGTTTCCGCGACAAATTTGACTATACAATCGACATTGACCCAAACCTCGACACTGACGCCGTTCTCATTCCTAATATGCTGATACAGCCGCAATTAGAGAATGCCATTTGGCACGGCTTACGCTACAAAACCTCAAAAGGCAGTTTGTTACTGAAAATATTTCCGGAAGATAAGCATTTGATAGTCAAAGTAGAAGACAACGGTATTGGCATCAAACGCAGCCAAGAACTGAAAACCGAACATCAAAAACAGCACCGCTCACGCGGAATGACCAACACGCGCGAGCGTATCAGCCTGCTGAACAGCCTTTATCACACGAATATTTCTTTGGAAATTAACGAAAAAAAAGGCAGCGAAAGCGGCGTAACAGTAATTCTAAAAATTGAAAAGATATGAGCAAAAGCATTCAAAGCGTGATTGTGGAAGATGAATTTTCGGCACGCGAGGCATTGAAAAGTTATTTGGCAAAATATTGTCCGCAAGTCAATGTGGCGGGCGAGGCGCAAAATGCCCGCGAGGCGGTTGCGCTGCTGCACGAACTGCGCCCGCAACTCGTTTTTCTTGATGTGGAAATGCCTTTCGGCAACGCTTTTGATGTGCTTGACGGTTGCAAAGACATTTATTTTGAAACCATTTTTGTTACCGCCTATTCGCAATATTCCCTGCGTGCGCTCAACCAAAGTGCCGCATACTATTTGTTAAAACCGATTGACATAGAAGAACTTATCATTTCCGTCAATAAAGTGCAACAGCACATCGCCGACAACGAAATGTTCAACCGCAACAAAATTATTCTCGAAAATTACCACGAGTCGCGCCCGCAAAAACAGCAAGTCATTTTACCCACACTCGAAGGTTTTGAGGTCGTCAAAATGGAAGAAATTGTGCGCTTGCAGGGCAACGGCAATTTTACCGACATTTATTTAAGCAACAAAACAAAAAAAATGGTGTGCCGTTTCCTGAAACATTTTGAAGAAATCCTGCCCCTGCCGTTTGTGCGCGTGCACAAATCGCACATTATCAACACCGATTTTGTCAAGTCCTATCACCGAAATTCGGGTGGTTACGCCGTACTCGAAGATGGCACGGAAATTGAAATTTCGCCGAATTACAAAGAAGCATTTTTACAGGCTTTCGGGTAAAGTGTTTTAGCACGCAGATTACGCAGATTTCTCCGCTCGGCGCAGGCTATTCATTTTTTAGTGTTTGCTTATACCTTTGTAAATTTAACGTTATAACGAACGATTTCCCCCCCCCTAAAGGGCAGGGCGTTCCTTTTAACAAAAAGGAGCGTTCCTTTTCATAAAAAGATACGTTCCTTTTGCCAAAAAGGAACGTATCTTTTTTATTGTTTGGGCGAGCAAGTTCGGAAACTTGCTTTTACGTAGGTAGAACCTACGCCCAACGGGGATAAAAAACTGCCATACAAAACGCCACATATTCCGTCTTTTATGAGAAATCGCAAGAAATTCAATCAAAAAAAGCACTTTTTTTCATATTTATTTGGCAGTTAGAATTTTATTGCTTAATTTTGGCACGCTATTTTAGGTAAAAATTGCTTATTTTGCCTTATCAAAAGGCTTTTATTCCATTATTCAATGGTTTTTTACCTCATCTCAACTATTGATTAAACTCTTATTTATTCACATAATAGACTGATTATCTTAACTAAAAAGTTATCAACAATAAATGTTTAAAAACGTGTTAATAAAAAGTGGTATAAAATGCTTTTTTGTTCAAAAATAGTCCCTACCTTTACAGTCGAATTTTAAGCCAAAAATATAAAGTCAAAAAAGATGTACTCGTTCACAGGTAATACGGAATCAAAAGTAGATGCGAAAGGTCGCGTTTCTGTGCCTGCTGCGTATAGAAAGCAGTTGGCAGAGAAGTGCGAAACGCAACTTGTGGCGCGTATTGAAAAATATGACAATTATAGTCTTTTGACAGTTTTTCCACAAAGCGTTTGGGAGGAAATATTGAAAGGCGTGCAGTCAAAACTAAATATGCACGACAAAAACGACCGTTTCTTTTTTATGAATTACACACGTCTGATTTTTACGCTTGACATTGACTGCAACGGACGTGTTCTTATTCCTAAGGCTTGCCAAAAACAAATAAATTTGGGCGACGAAGTAGAAATTTCCGGCTGTCTTGACAGATTTAGCATTGCGCCCAAAGATACCGTTCAATATATGGATTTTGAACAACTCGCTGACGAAGAACAGGATAGATTTGGAAATAAATAAAAAAACAACAAAACCTATGAACAACGCATACCACATACCGGCATTACTCCAAGAGAGCATCAACGGATTGAACATCAAGCCCGATGGGGTGTATGCTGATGTTACTTTCGGAGGTAGTTCGCATTCTCGGGAAATTTTGAAACATTTGAACGAAAACGGCAGACTTTTTGGCTTCGACCAGGATATTGACGCTTACCATAATAAGATAGACGACCCGCGATTTACTTTTGTTCACGGGAACTTCCGCTATCTGAAAAGATTTTTGAAATACTATGATGTAGAACGCGTTGACGGTATCTTGGCGGATTTAGGACTATCGAGTCATCACGTAGATGACCGAAGTCGGGGCTTTTCTTTTCGGTTTGAAGACGGCGAACTTGATATGCGAATGAACCAGAGTGCGGGGCTGACGGCTGCCGAGGTGCTGAATACTTACACGGAAAAGGAACTTGCTGATGTGTTTTTTCTGTACGGCGAACTGTATAATTCGCATTCGATTGCGAGGGCGGTTGTGAAAGCAAGAGCGAACGAGCCGTTTAAAACGGTGGCGCAGTTTGCGGAAGTGCTGAACGGGCTGCTGAAACGCGAAAAGGAAAAGAAAGATATGGCGAGGGTGTTTCAGGCGTTGCGGATTGAGGTAAATAAAGAGTTGGAAGTGTTGAAGGAATTGCTGGAACAGTCGGCGGAAGTGCTGAACGGGGGCGGACGGCTGGCGGTGATTACCTATCATTCGCTCGAAGACAGGCTTGTGAAGAATTTTATGCGGACAGGAAATGTCGATGGGAAATATGAAAAAGATTTTTACGGCAATGTGATTAGTCCGTTTGCGGTGATAAATAATAAGGTGATTATTCCCAATGAGGAAGAAATTAGCAACAACCCGCGCTCGCGAAGTGCAAAATTGAGAATTGCAGAAAAAAAATAAAATGATATGGAAGAGAATAACCAAAATATTAAAACAAAATTAACAGACGAGAACAGCATCTCGTGGCGCGACATTTTGGGCGGAAAAATATTGACTAAACCGCAGGTGTCGAAACAATTTAAGGCGGTACTGCTGGTGTTTGTGCTGTGCTTGGTTTATGTGGGCAATTCTTCGCAGATAGAAAGCCAAGTATTGAAAATGGAAGAAAAGAAAAAGGAATTGAAATTTGAGAAAATGGAATTTTATAAGACAAAGAAAAAAAAGATAGAAGAGATGTCGCAGGAAAATATTACGGAAAAATTGAACAGAAACCAAATAAACTTGAAAATAAGCGACAAACCGCAGTATTCGTATTAAATGTTCTCAAGAGAAAGTGAGTTTCTCCCAAGAGAAATTGAGTTTCTCCCAGGAGAAAGTGAGTTTCCCCCAAGAGAAAGTGAGTTTCCCCCAGGAGAAAGTCAGTTTCCCCCAAGAGAAAATGAGTTTCTCCCAAGAGAAAATGAGTTTCCCCCAAGAAAAAAAACAAAAAACACAATAATATTATGGCTCCAATTAAAAATACTATCAGTAATCGTTTCGCTATACTGTTTATCATTGTAGCGGCGGGATTTTTGTATATTGCTGTGAAATTGTGCGTTATCCGCTACGGCGAGAGCGGCGAATTGCTGAAAACGGACAAGTTTTATAACCAAACAAGCGATATTATCATTCACGGAAACAGGGGCGATATTTATGATGCGAAGGGCGAACTGCTCTCTACCACGATTGTGTATCATAATGTTTATATGGATTTCGGCGCGGAGTGTATCACGGACAGCAGAGGCGCAAAGGATTCGTTGAACAAATATTTGCCCGGTTTGGCAAAGCATCTTTCCGATTTATTTAAAGATAAAAGCGCGGCGGGGTACGAAAAAAGTATCAGGACGGCGTTTAAGACAAAGGACAGAAATTTTAGACTTTGTCCTGTGAGAATAATGCACAAACAATATTTGGAAATATTGGATTTGCCGTTTTTTACATACATAAATAAGGGCAAGAAAAGAAGTACAATGTTTCGCGAGGCATTGAAAAAAGAAGAGGAAACTGACGAGAGCGAACGGTTTTATCCCTTTGGCGACCTTGCCAAACAAACCATCGGCAACCGCCGCACCAAAGGCAATGCCACGCAACGGCTTTATGGCATTGAAAAGGAATGGAACGACTCGCTGCGCGGAAAACAGGGCAAAGGGGTGAATATTCTTTTTGCGGGCAGGCGCATTAACCGCTGCTACGAGGGGCAAGAGGCGGAAAACGGATACGACATTCATACCACGATTGACAGCCGTATGCAGGACATTGCAGATAAGGCGTTGCGCCGAAAATTGGCGGAACTGGAGGCGGCGACCGGCTGTTTGTTGCTGATGAAGGCGACTACCGGCGAATTGCGGGCAATTGTGAATTTGCAACGAAACGCCGCCGGCGCGTACTCGGAACAGGTGAATATGGCTTTTGGCGACTTTGTGGGCGGCGAAGAGGTGGCGGAGCCCGGCTCCACGTTTAAAGTGCCTGTGATGGTAACGCTGCTCGAATCGGGCAGGATAAACCTCGACACGCAGGTTGATGTGGAGGGAGGCGTTGTGAGAATAGCGAACACAACGATTACTGACGATAAAGACCATTTGTTTCCCAACCGCGAACATTATTATGTAAAGCCCGAAGAAGTGATTGTCAGTTCGCTCAACACGGGGATTTCCAAATTGCTGTGGAAGGCTTACGGCGAAAAAAGCGAGATAAGTAAATTTTATGAGCAACTGTTCAAAACCGGCATAAACACAGACATTGACTTCCGTGTCAGCATAAATAATTTGAAAGACAAATACGGCAATAACAGGAAACCGCTGCTCATTCCCGAGTCGAACAAGCCGGGCGACTATTTGAAAATGGCTTACGGATACGGCAGTATGCGCGTACCGCCGGTAAATATGCTGATGTTTTACAACGCGATAGCCAACGATGGCAAGATGGTGAAACCGTATTTTATCAAAAGCCTGAACAAAGACGGCAAAGCGGTTTATGAGTTTGAAACGGAAGTGATAAATCCCGCCGTTTGCTCGCCCAAGACGCTGAAAGCAGTACAGACAATGCTCGAAAAAGTGGTGTCCGATGAACACGGCACGGCACACCGCACGGCGCAATCGAAAGCGGTAAAAATTGCGGGCAAAACCGGCACGGCGCAAATTCACAACCGGCAAATGGAAAGGACAGGTTTGCAAGCCACGTTTGCGGGATATTTTCCCATTCACGGCGAGATGTATTCGGCAATCGTAGTGATGCGGGGCAAATCGGAACGTATGTATGGCAGCGCGGCGGCGGCGGTGATTAAGGAAGTTGCCGAGAAAATATATGCAAACGAAACTACATTGAGTTTGGACAGCCTGAAAACGGACAGCAATGATTTGAAAGTCCCCTCGAAAAACGGCAACGCGGCGCAACTGAAAAGGGCTGCCAGTGCTTTGGGGATTGACATAAAAGACAGAACGGGCGGCGAATGGGTGCGCACCGTTGCAGGCGACAACGTGATTAATGTAAATGAGGGCTGCGCCAATCCGCTTGACGCCGTGCGGGGAATGGGGCTGACCGATGCGGTGTATCTGCTCGAAAAAAATAATTATAAAGTGAAACTTGACAGAAACGCCTACATCGGAATGGTAAAAGAAGCGACACTGACCGGAAAAACGGTATTACTCACGCTTAATTAATGAAGAATTATGAAAAAACTATCAAACATACTCGAAAACATTCCGATACAAAAAGTCATCGGCAATGCGGATATTGAGATTGACAATATTCAGTTCGATTCGCGGAAAGTAACTGCTGGCAGTCTGTTCTTTGCTACGCGGGGAACGGTGAGCGATGGGCATACGTTTATCCCGATGGCGATAGAAAAAGGGGCGGTGGCGATTGTTTGCGAAGAATTGCCGGAAACAACGGAAAACGTTATTTATATCGTGGTAGAAAACAGCCTTGACGCACTCGGCAAAGCGGCGGCGAACTACTTTGATAATCCGTCTGAGAAATTAATATTGGTAGGAGTTACAGGCACGAACGGCAAGACAAGTACCGCTACATTACTATATGAGTTGTTTAGAAACTTGAATTACAGAGCCGGGTTATTATCTACGGTTTGCAATTACATTGACGGCAAAGCGGTGGAGGCTACGCATACTACGCCCGACCCGATTGAGTTAAACGGCTTGCTTGCCGAGATGGTGGCTGCGGGCTGCGAATACGCGTTTATGGAAGTGTCGAGCCACTCGATAGACCAACGGCGCATTGCGGGGCTGCGGTTTGCAGGGGGGATTTTTACGAATTTGACCCAAGACCACCTCGATTATCATAAGACGATGCAGGAATATCTGAAAGCCAAGAAACGCTTTTTTGACGAACTGCCCGCCGATGCCTGGGCATTGACGAACAATGATGACAAGAACGGTATGGTGATGCTGCAAAATACGCGGGCGAAGAAATATACCTATTCTATTCGCGGATTGGCGGATTTTAAAACGCGGATTATCGAACATTCGTTTGAGGGAATGTTGCTGAAGATGAATGGGCGCGAGGTGTTTGTGCAGTTTGTGGGGAAATTTAATGCCTCAAACCTCACGGCAGTGTTTGGCGCGGCAATGCTGTTAAGCCCCCCCGCCCCCCAAAGGGGGGAGAACCATACGGCGGCGGGCAACTGCAACTCCCCCCTTTGGGGGGCGGGGGGGCTTGCTATCTTGACGATACTGAGTACTTTGCATTCCGTTTCGGGCAGGTTTGAAACGATACGCTCGGACAAAGGTTTTACGGCGATTGTGGATTATGCGCATACAGACGATGCGCTGCTGAATGTTATCGGCACGATTAATCAGATATTGCAGGGCGAAGGGAAACTGATTACCGTATGCGGCTGCGGGGGCGACAGGGATAAGACCAAACGCCCGAAAATGGCTCGCGCGGCGTTTGACGGCAGCAACCGCGTCATTTTCACGTCTGACAACCCGCGCACCGAAGCCCCGCAAGCGATACTCAACGATATGTTGGCGGGACTGACGGCATACGAGCAAAACCAAGTGCTGACGATTCTTGACCGCCGCGAGGCTATCAAAACGGCTTGCGCATTGGCACAGAAGGGCGATGTTATCCTCATTGCAGGGAAAGGACACGAGGATTATCAGATAATTGGAAAAGAAAAGCATCATTTTGATGATAGAGAAGTAGTAAAATCATTCATATAATATAAAGATTATGTTATACTATCTATTTGACTATTTGCACAAAAACTTCGACATTGCCGGCACGGGCTTGTTCCATTACGTGTCGTTCCGCGCACTGCTGACCACGATTTTGGCGTTGCTCATTTCGAGTATTTTTGGCAACAGGTTTATCAATTTGCTGAAAAGGAAGCAGCGGTTTGAAACGCAGCGCGATGCCACGATTGACCCTTTCGGGGTAAATAAAATCGGCGTGCCTTCGATGGGCGGTGTGATTATCATTACGGCGATTGTTGTCCCCTGCCTCTTGCTCGGCAAACTGAGCAACACATATATGATACTAATGCTGGTGGCTACGCTGTGGATGGGCGCGGTGGGATTTGCAGACGATTACATTAAGATTTTCCGCAAGAACAAGGAAGGGCTGTCGGGGAAGTATAAACTGCTGGCACAGGCAGGACTTGGCTTGGTGGTGGGCTTGGGGCTATACTATGTGCCTGATGCGGTAATGCGCGAGAACGTGGAAATACAACGGAACAACGGACAACGGACAGAGGTGGTACATTCGCAGAAATACATCAAATCGACACAAACCACGATACCGTTTGTAAAAGAAAATAACCTCGATTATGTAGATGCGTTCAAGTGGATAAAGGACTCGGACTGGCAGCGGAAAATGGGCTGGGCGTTGTTTGTCTTTGTTACCATATTTGTGGTGGCGGCGGTGAGCAACGGGGCTAACCTGAATGACGGAATGGACGGTATGGCGGCGGGAAACTCGGCTATCATCGGCATTGCCCTCGGCATACTTGCCTACGTGTCCTCGCACTTGGAGTTGGCAAGTTACCTCAACATTATGTTCATACCCGGCGCGGAGGAACTGGTTATCTTTATTTGCGCTTTCGTGGGTGCGCTCATTGGTTTTTTGTGGTACAATGCGTATCCGGCGCAAATATTTATGGGGGACACCGGCTCGCTTAGCATCGGCTCGATTATCGCCGTGTTTGCAATTATTATTCATAAGGAATTGCTGATACCGGTGCTGTGCGGCGTGTTCTTTGTGGAGAGTTTGAGCGTGATTTTGCAGACGCAGTATTTTAAATTCGGCAAACGGAAGGGCAAAACGCAGCGTATGTTTAAGCGTGCGCCGATACACGACCATTTTCGGACAAAAGACCTTATCCAGGGCTGCACTTATGTGATAACCGCCCCCCGAAAGGTGTTTCACGAAAGTAAAATAACAACGCGCTTTTGGATTATGAGCATATTGCTTGCCGCATTGGCGATAATTACGCTGAAAATAAGATAAGTTTAAAAAGTTCAAGAGTTTAAAAGTTCAAAATCAAAAAGTTCAATAATAAAACTGATATTATGGCTACAATACAACGTTTTGAAGATTTATTTATTTGGCAAAAAGCACGAGAACTTTGTCAGGACATATTTCGCATTATAAATTATGAACTATTTTCTAAAGATTATAGATTAAAAGACCAGATAAATGGTTCTTCCGGTTCTATTACGGATAATATTGCAGAAGGTTTCGAGAGAAACGGGAACAAAGAATTTATACAATTTCTATTTATTGCAAAAGGTTCTTGTGGGGAAACTCGAAGCCAATTATATAGAGCATTTGATAGAAAATATATAAATCAAAATGAATTTAAAGACTTAAAAAAGAAAGCAGAATATTTATCTATATCAATAATGAGATTTATACAACATTTGCAAAGTTCAGATTTGAAAGGAATTAAGTATAAACAAGATTAATATATTATTAATCTTGAATCTATAAACTTTTAAATCTTTGAACTCTTGAACTTTTTAAACTTTTTAAACTTATGAAAATAGCCATATTAGGAGCCGGAGAGAGCGGTGTTGGTGCAGCGGTATTAGCGCAGCAGCAGGGCTTTGAGGTGTGGGTTTCCGACCTTTCGGAGATAAAACCGCAATACCGCGCCGTGCTTGATAAGTATAAGATTGAGTACGAGGCGGGGCAGCATACGGAGGAACGGATACTGTCTGCCGCCGAAGTCATCAAAAGCCCCGGCATACCGGACAAAGCACCGATAATAAAGGCTTTGAAAACGCAGGGAACGCCCATCATTTCCGAGATAGAATTTGCGGCGCGTTATACCAATGCCAAAATGATTTGCATAACCGGCAGCAACGGCAAAACCACTACCACGATGCTGACCTATTATATATTAAAAAACGCAGGCTTAAACGTAGGGCTTGCGGGCAACGTAGGGCAAAGCCTCGCATTGCAGGTAGCGGAAAGCAATTTTGATTATTTCGTCATTGAATTGAGCAGTCTTCAGTTGGATAATATGTACCGGTTTAAGGCAGATATTGCTATATTGCTCAACATCACGCCGGACCATCTCGACCGTTATAACTACGAGTTTCAGAATTATGTTGATGCCAAGTTTCGCATTCTTCAAAATCAGGATAAGGATTGCGCCTTTATTTATTGGGCAGGCGACCCTGTTGTGAGTGAAGAATTAAGAAAGAAGAATGAAGAATTGCCGATGCAGGTATTTCCGTTTAATATTAATAAAGAAAAAAATCTTTCTGCGTATGTAGAAAATAACCTATTAACAATTAAGACTATGAACGACACATTGACAATGCCCGTAGAGGAACTTGCGCTCACCGGCACACACAACATCTATAACTCAATGGCAGCCGCCACAGCCGCCAGTGTGCTGAACATCAAGAAAGATGTCATCAGGCACTCGCTCTCCACCTTCGAGGGCGTGGAGCATCGCTTGGAATATGTGGCAACCGTGCGCGGCGTGCGTTTCATCAACGACTCGAAGGCTACCAACGTCAATTCCTGCTGGTACGCCCTCGAAAGTATGACCGAGCCTACTGTCCTCATTCTCGGCGGCACGGACAAAGGCAATGATTACTCCGAGATAGAAGAATTGGTAGCCGAGAAAGTCCGCGCCATCGTTTGTATGGGTGCAGACAACCGGAAAATTCTGGACTGTTTCACCGGCAAAGTCCCCGCGATTTTCGACACGCACTCGGTACAAGACGCCGTAGAAACCGCCTACCGCTTTGCCGACAAAGGCGACACGGTGCTGCTATCGCCCTGCTGCGCAAGTTTCGACCTGTTTGAGAATTATGAAGACAGAGGTAGAAAGTTTAAGGCTTGCGTGAAAAACCTTTGATAATGGTTAATTGTTAATTATTAATTGTTAATGTAAGAGCACAAGCAATATGAAAGAAAATATAGTCAAACAAAAGAGTAAAGCATTTGCTATTCGTATTGTAAGGTTATATCAATATGTAACCGAGAACAAAAAAGAATATGTGCTTTCAAAGCAACTGCTACGTAGCGGTACATCTGTTGGCGCAATGGTTTGTGAGGCAGAGCAGGCAGAAACAAAAAAGGATTTTATACATAAAATGGCAATTGCTCAAAAAGAAATAAATGAATCAGTCTATTGGTTAGACTTATTAAAAGAAACAGATTATTTAACCCAAGAACAATTTAACAGCATAAATAATAATGCCATAGAACTATTGAAAATACTAACCTCAATCATAAAAACAGCAAAACAATCGCTGACAGATAAGCATTAACCACTAACCATTAACCATTATGAGCAATTTAAATAAATACCTCAAAGGCGACATCGTAATATGGATAATCTTCATAGTACTCTGCCTCATTTCCATACTGGAAGTATATAGCACATCAAGTTCGCTTGCCTACCGCACCGACACCACACCCACAGCAATCATTCTGGGGCAAATCCGTTTTCTTGTCGGCGGTGCTGCAGCCGTATACATACTGCATTTAATACCTTATAAATATGTGCGAATATTGAATTACGTGCTTTTGGGCGGAATTTTCGTAGCAATCCTGCTCGCCCTTACCATCGGCGAGAGGCGTTTATTCGGCATTCAGCCATCGGAGTTTGCCAAAGTATCCGTCATTATGTTCGTAGCCGATATGCTCGCCCGCAAGCAGCAAAAAGGCACGCCTGACGATGCCTTTAAAACCATTGCCTGGATAGTCTTGCCATTCTGTGCGCTCATTGCGCCGTTGAAACTGTCTTCGGCATTGCTCATCGCTGCGGTTACTGTCTTTTTAATGCTTATCGGTCGCGTATCGTTGAAGAAAATTGCAGTATTTGCGGGAATCCTCTTGCTCGTGGGCATTCCGTATATCATCATTGGCTTTAATTTCACCGAAGAACAACTGCGCAGCAACGCGGCAACCAAAGTCATATCCCGCGCCCCCACGCACGCAATGCGTGTCGGCAGAATGTTCGTTGATAAAGACAAATATTACCACTTTAAAGACAGCAAGACCAAACAGCCCGACAGCATCAAGTTGATATATCGAATGAAACCGCACAACGAAACGGCAAATATATTCGGCATCACTACGGAAATGAAAAACGTTGACCGCCGACAGGCAACAGACGCCCTCATCGCCATTGCCAAAGCCCCCGCCGTTATCGGTATGCCCGGCACCAGCGAGCAGAAACATTATCTTGCCAATGCGTATGACGATTATATCTTTGCCATCATCGTGGAAGAGAACGGCGTCTTTGCGGGCATTGTCGTAATGCTCCTGTACCTGTTCCTGCTCTTCCGCGCGGGCGTCATCACGCGGCGCAGCAATCAAGCCTTCCCCACCCTTTTGGTGGTCGGGCTGGCGTTGCTCATCGCTTTGCAGGCACTCGTGCATATCGCCGTCAGTGCCGATGCCTTCATCACCGGCGAAACCCTGCCGCTGATTAGCAAAGGCGGCTCGGCAATCATCGCCACTTGCGGCGCGTTCGGATTAATGTTAAGCATATCCCGCTACTTGAATGCGGAAGAAGATAAAGAGGATAAAGAGATAAAAACAGATACAGAGGAAGAAGCATTAACCATTAACAATTAACCATTATGAAGCGAATCATCATCAGCGGCGGCGGCACGGGCGGACATATTTTTCCCGCCATCTCGATAGCCAACGCTTTAAAGGCAAAACTCCCCGATGCCGAGTTCCTGTTTGTCGGCGCGGTGGGGCGTATGGAAATGGAGCGCGTGCCTCAGGCAGGTTATCCCATCATCGGCTTGCCCATTATGGGTTTCGATAGAAAAAACCTCTTACGCAATATAAAGGTACTGTACTGCCTCTTGAAAAGTATGCTCAAAGCACGCAGGATAATAAAAGATTTCGAGCCGGACATCGTAGTCGGCGTGGGCGGCTATGCGAGCGGCGCGATACTGAAAGCGGCAAATTGGGCAGGTATTCCCACCGTCTTGCAAGAACAAAACTCCTTTGCCGGCGTAACCAACAAACTATTGGCAAAGAAAGCCGCCAAGATATGTGTGGCATACGAGGGAATGGAACGCTTTTTCCCGAAAGAAAAGATTATTATAACGGGCAACCCCGTGCGACAAAACCTCGTAGGGGCAGGGCGCGCCCTGCCCACAAAAGAGGCATACGATTATTTCGGTTTCTCACCGAATAAGAAAACATTATTAATTGTCGGCGGCAGTCTTGGCGCACGCACGATTAATCAAAGCATCGCAGAGGCGTTGCGTGTAGGGGCAGGGCACACCCTGCCCTTACCCGACATACAAATCATTTGGCAAACAGGCAAGATATATATTGATAAGGTAAGAGAAGACGTAACACGTTTTCAAAAACGTGTTACGTCTAACCTGCACATCACCGATTTTCTTTCGCGTATGGACTATGCCTACGCCATCGCCGACCTCGTCATTTCCCGCGCCGGTGCGAGCAGCATTTCCGAGTTATGTTTGTTGGGCAAGCCGTCTATATTAGTCCCCTCGCCCAACGTATCCGAAGACCACCAAACGCACAACGCAATGGCTTTGGTCAATAAAAACGCTGCCGTGATGGTGCGCGACATTGAGGCAAAAGAAAAACTTGTTGATACAGCGTTGGCTTTGATAAATGATAATGAAAGATTGAAAGATTTACAGACAAATATATTGACATTGGCTTTGCCTGATTCGGCGGATATAATTGCAGATGAAATAATAGAAATAGTGGTCAGTGGTCAGTGGTCAGTGCTTAGTGGAAAAACTAATCACTTATCACTAAACACTAATAACTCCATTTATTTTCTCGGCATCGGCGGCATCGGTATGAGCGCACTTGCCCGCTACTTCAAAGCCAAAGGCTATGAGGTAAGCGGCTACGACCGCACGCGCACGCCTCTCACCGAAGAACTCGAAAAAGAGGGCATTGCCATTCATTACGAAGAGCAGGAAAAACCTGTTGCCGACAAAAATACGCAGGTAATTTATACACCTGCCATTCCGAATGACAGCATAGAACTAAATTATTTCAAAAGTAACGGCTTTGAACTGAAAAAACGCGCACAAATATTGGGTGACATTACCCGAAATGAACGCGGCATCTGCATTGCCGGTACGCACGGAAAAACGACTACAAGCACGATGACGGCGCACTTGCTTTACCAATCGCAGGTGAGTTGCAGCGCGTTTTTGGGCGGCGTGTCCAAGAATTATGAGAATAATTTACTGCTGTGTGATAAAAATGATTACGTGGTAATTGAGGCAGACGAATACGACCGCTCGTTTCACCAACTGTCGCCTTATATGGCATTAATCACCGCCGCCGATGCTGACCATTTGGATATTTACGGCGACAAAGACGAGTTTCGCAGAAGTTTTGAAAAGTTTGCATCGCTGGTAAAAGAGGGCGGGTATTTAATTGTGAAAGAGGGTTTGGATTTAGACATTAAAGATACTTTTAGTATAAAAAAATATACTTATGGTATAAACAAAGGCGATTTTCACGCAGAAAACATACGGATTGAAAACGGCACGATTACTTTCGATTTCGTAACGCCCACCGAAACGGTAAAAGACATCGAACTCGGCGTGCCGATACTGATTAATGTAGAAAACGGCGTGGGCGCAATGGCGTTGGCAAGTCTGGCAGGCGTGCAGCCCGATGAACTCAGGGCGGGTATGAAGTCCTTTGCGGGCATTCGCCGAAGATTTGACATTCAGGTGAAGACGGATAAACTCGTGTATCTTGACGATTACGCGCATCACCCCGAAGAATTGCGGGCAAGCATCACATCTATCAAAACACTGTACCCGAACAGGCATATCTGCGGCATTTTTCAACCGCACCTCTACACGCGGACGCGCGACTTTGCAGACGGCTTTGCCGAAAGCCTCTCGCTGCTCGACGAACTGATTTTGGTGGATATTTATCCCGCCCGCGAACTGCCGATTGAGGGCGTGTCGTCTGATATGATTTTTGAAAAGGTAAAAATAAAAAATAAAATGCGGGCGCGGAAAGAGGATTTACTCGATATACTAAGACTTCGACTTAGTTCGACTACGCTCACTAACCAACGCTCAGCCACCAAATTAGATATTCTCGTAACTTTCGGCGCGGGAGATATTGATGCATATGTGCCGAAAATAAAGGAATTATTGGAGGAAAGACAATGAAAACTTGGAAAATCATATTAATCACATTAGGCGTTGCGGCAGTGGCGGTATATCTTGTGTTTGCTTTTTCGGCAGAAAAAGACAACACCGTTAGCAATGCACCGAGTATCAATATCAAAGACGCCGATGAACTGCAATTTGTCAGCGAGGCAAAAATCAAGCAGATACTCAAAAAGAAGGGCATCAACCCCGAAAAACCGGTAACGGAAGAGAAATTTGCGGAAGTCGAGCGCATTATCGAAGGAAACAACGCCATCAAAAATTGCGAAGTGTCCAAAACAGTGTCCGGCAAAGTGAATATCGACATTTGGCAGCGCAAACCGGTTTTCCGCGTAATGACCGCCGACAAGAGTTATTTTCTGGACGAGGAAAAGGTGGAAATTCCCTGCGACTTCGAGTATTTTGTGCCGATAGTTACCGGTACGGACAATAAGGATTTTATCAAAGGCGAATTGTTCGATTTCATTCTCTTTTTGCAAAAAGACGATTTCTGGCAATCGCAAATTACGCAAATAAATGTAGATAAAAACAAGGAAATCACGCTCGTTATGCGCATCGGTCGGCATACGGTTTTGCTCGGAACGCTTGACGGTTACGAGCGGAAAATGAACAACCTGTTCACCTTTTACAAAAAAGTGCTGAACGAAAAAGGTTGGAACAAGTACGGCAAAATAGACCTTCAATTCGACAAACAAATAGTATGTACAAAATAAAACCTCACAATTATGGAAACAAACAAGTACATCGCTGCCATTGATTTGGGCAGTACAAAAATTACGGGTGCGCTGGCACGCAAAACGCCCGATGGGAACATTGAGATTTTGGCGCAGGAAACGCTTGCGGCAAAGTATATCCGCAAAGGCGAAATCAAAAACGTAGATGAAACCGCAAAGCAAATCAAGAAAATTGTTGAGCGGCTGAACAACTGCCGAGATTTGCAGGAAAACGGTTTGGAAATCACTACCATTTATGCGGCGTTGGGCGGGCGGTCGCTTGACACTGCCCTGCACACCGTGAAGCGTTGGCTCGGCAAAGAGGATAAAATTACCGAAAAACTGCTTACCGAAATGCACCGGGAAAACTACAACCTGAAATTTGGAGAAGATGAAGTTTTCGGTGTTTTCGAGCAGGAATATCTGGTTGATGACGAGGCGGAACACGCCCCTGTGGGTATGAACTGTTCCAATTTGCAGGGCAGATACGTGGTCATACACGGCGACCCGCGCCTGAAATTCAACTTGGACAACCTGCAAAAAATCGGCGATACCCACCTCGTCAATGAGCAGTTTGCGCCCATAGTCGCCGCGCGGGCTACCCTCACAGAGGAGGACATCGAAAAAGGTTGCGCTTTCATTGATTTCGGCGCGGAAACCACTTCGGTTTGCATCTTTTTCAGGGGCTACCTGCGGCACTTGTTCGTCTTGCCTTTCGGCGGGAGTATGATTACGCAGGACTTTGTTGAAAATCTGAACTTGACACAGGCAGATGCCGAGAAAATGAAAATCCATTTCGGAAACGCCTTAGCCGAATTGGAAAAAGAACGCAAGATTTTTATTCCGAGCAAAAATGAGGGAGAAGCACCGGCTGAATTTAATACCATATTCATAGCAAAAGCCGTTGAATACCAAATAGACAAAACACTGTCCTTGATTTGGCAGGAAATAAACGATGCGGGCTTAGCCAAATATTTGGGCGCGGGCGTTGTTATTGCGGGCGGTGCTGCCAATCTGCGTAATTTAGACAAACACATTGAACTGAAAACCGGCTGCGCCACACGTTATGCCAAGTTTGACGGCTGCAACAACGCCATCATTTGGGGATTGCTGAAAACGGCAAAGGAAAATTGCAGTAATCCGGTAAAAAAAGAAGAAAAAGTTGTCATCACGCAACCGGCTCCCAAAAAGGGATTTATACGGATAATTATCAATGGTGTGTGTCGATTAAAAAAAATAGTAGAAGAAAGCGGCACTTTCTTTGATGAAAATGATGAATACATTAATATTACCGACAAAGAAAAACTTGAAGCCGCAACAATAAACTAATTATGTCTTCGTGTTTCTTCGTGTAATAAAATAAATGACACGAAGACACACGAAGAACAAAATATTTTGATTTACTTAAAAACTCAATAATATGGAAACGGAAGAAAAATTAATCGACTTCATTATCGGCGAAGGGAAATCGCCCATAATTAAAGTGATAGGCGTAGGCGGCGGCGGTTGCAATGCCGTTAAGTATATGTGGGAAAAAGGGATACACGATGTCGGGTTTGTGGTGTGCAACACCGATTATCAGGCACTCGAAACATCACCCGTACCCAACACAATACTGCTGGGCGAAGGGCTCGGCGCGGGCGGCAATGTGGAAAAAGCCCGCAATGCCGCGCTCGAATCTCTGCACGCCGTGGAAGATGTGCTGCGCGATAACACAAAAATGGTCTTCATTACCACCGGAATGGGCGGCGGCACCGGCACCGGCGCATCGCCCATCGTGGCAAAAGCCGCCAAAGACGCGGGCATTCTCACCGTAGGCATTGCCACCATTCCCTTTAAGTTTGAAGGCGCAAAAAAAAGGGAAAAGGCTATTGCGGGCATTGAGGAACTGAAACCGCACGTTGATGCCCTGCTGATTATCGACAACGACAAACTGAAACAGATTAACCCCAAACTTGTGATGGAAGATGCTTTTGCCGCTGCCGATGATGTGCTGGCGCAAGCGGCAAAGGGCATTTCGGAAATCATTACCGTTACAGGGAAAATCAACCGCGACTTTTCCGATGTGGATACCGTCTTGCGCGACAGCGGCATTGCCATTATGAACAGTGGCAGCGGCAGCGGCGAAAAACGGCTCGGCGATGCCATCAAAAACGCACTGAACTCGCCACTGCTCAACAACAACGATTTCCGCAGTTCAAAAAAGATACTGATGGTTTTCTATTGCTCCAAAGAAAAACAAATCACAATGGAAGAGTGCGACCAGATAGACGATTTCATTATGAACGAGATGAATCACGATGAAATAGAAGTCATTTGGGGCATTTATTACGATGACGCATTGGGCGAAGATGTGAAAGCGACCATCATTTCCACCGGTTTCACAAGCGGCGACATTATCGAAAAGCAGCCCATCGGCAAAGGCAAAGTTGTCATTATCGGCTACGACCTCGACGGCAATCCCATCTATGCAAACGGAACTGCCCCGCAACGCCCAATATCGACATCGGGCAATGCCAAAGGAGAGCCGGAAGTGGAAACAGAAGTGGCAGTGGAGACAGCCGCCAAAGAAGATTTTTACAGCCGTTTCGAGAAAGAATCCTTTTTCAAACGCCAACCGCAAAGCGACCAAACAAAAACCGCTTATTCCACTTTCTCGTTTGGCAAAAACAGTGGGATAACGGATAATAAGACTTTTTTTGACCCCAAAACAGACTAATCCACCCTTTTTCATTTACAATTTAAAATTACAAAAATATGGACTTATTTGAACAAATCAACCAAGACATCAAGGCTGCGATGCTCGCCAAAGAAACATTGCGGCTCACAGCCCTGCGCGGCATCAAAAAAGAGTTTCTCGAAGCCAAAACCGCCAAAGGCGCAGACGGCGAACTCAAAGACGATGTTGCCCTGAAAATCTTGCAAAAGATGGCAAAACAGCGCAAAGAATCCGCGCAAATCTACACCGAGCAAAACCGCCCCGACTTGGCGGAAACCGAACTTGCCGAGTCCGCCGTCATAGAAAATTACCTGCCCAAGCCGCTGACTGACGAGGAACTGACCGCCGCCGTGAGAAAAATCATAGAAGAAACCGGCGCAAAAGACCTCAAAGATTTGGGCAAAGTGATGGGCATCGCCTCCAAACAACTTGCCGGAAAGACGGACGGAAGGCTGATTTCGGAAAAGGTGAAGGCGTTGTTGAGTTAAGAGTTAAAAACTAAGAGTTAAGAACTAAGGGTGAGATGCCGTCAGGCAACTCTTAGTTCTTAACTCTTAACTCACTTCACCCACCCCGGATACCGGAACTCACAAGTTTTCCAGCGGTCTTTAATCGAGATATAGGTTTCTTTTTGTTTGTTGGCAAGCCATTTGTCGAATGCCTCTTTGCCTTTTTGCGCCTGCAACGCCTCTTTTATTTCGGTGTAGTCGTCATTGAGATTGGCGGTGTGGCTTTTGGTTTTGCTTTTCACTTTGGCGATGGCGCAGACCTCTTTGCCCGATGCGTTGCGCATTATAAAGGGTTTGGACAACTCGCCGATGTTCATAGTGCCAACCACGCGCAGGATTTCGGGCGGCAGGTCTTGGTCTTGAAATTTGGAGTCGCCGCTCTTTTGGTTGGACATCAAACCGGCGTTCAGGCGCGTATTTTTGTCGCCCGAATATCTCATCACAGCCTCTTCAAAGGTCTGTTTTCCGCTGCGGATATTGTCGGCGATGCTGTCGAGTTTTTTCAGCGAATTTTGTCTTTCTGCGAGTGATGTTTGCGGTTTCAGCAAGATATGGCGCACGTTGATTTTGTCGCCGCGCCGCTCAATGAGTTGAATGATGTGAAAGCCGTATTCCGTTTCCACTATGGGCGACACCCTTTTGGGGTCGGTCAGATTGAAGGCTACCGTTGCAAACTCGGGTACCAGCATTCCGCGCCCCGTAAAGCCGAGTTCGCCGCCGTTTCGCCTCGTGCCGTCATCTTCGGAATAAAGCGTGGCGAGCGTGGAAAAACTTGCGCTGCCGTTTTCCACACGTTCTTTAAAGTCGCGCAGTTTATTCTTGATTTCTTCGATTTCCTGTTCCGGTGCTTTCGACTCAATGGTAATGATTTGGACTTCCGATTTGGCGGGAATGGTCGGTATTTCCGACTGCGGCAGGGCGGTAAAGAAGTTGCGCACTTCGGTGGGCGTAATTTTGATGTCGCCCACGATTTTTTGCTGCATTTTTTGTGCCACCGATTGTTGTTCGATAACTTCGCGGAGTTCCTCTTTCAGCGCGGCGGTCGATTTGCCGAAATACGCCTCCATCTTTTCTTTCGAGCCGATTTGCGAAACGAAATAATCAATCCGCTGCTCCACTTGCTGATTGATGGAGCCGGACGTTTCCGTTATGCTGTCGATTTTTGCCTGATGCAGCAGCAACTTTTGTATGGCGATTTCTTCGGGAATGATACATTCGAGGTCGCCCTCCACTTTCGTGCCTTCGTACTTTGTTCGCGCGATTTGTTCCTCGACATTGGATTTCAGAATGGCATCATCGCCCACCACCCAGATGACCTCGTCAATAGTGTTGTTTTGCGCATTGGCAGCAAGTGCCGCCAGGCAAAAGATTAGAAAGTATTTTTTCATTGTTTGTTTTTTAAAGTAAAACGGAAATATCCGCAGTATATTGTTTTTTGAAAAGGCAAAGGTAGAAATTTATTTTATAATATTTGAAGAATCATTCTAAATTTTCTTTTTTGGTTCCGCTTTATTTGCGGAAGACGGAACCGGAAAAGAAAAAAATTCAAAACAATTTCTTCATATTTTAGAAAATTCAAACCCATTGCTCAATTTTTTTCGGGTTTTTGATTTTATGTTTAAAAAAAGCATTACATTTGCAAATTGGAATTATATCAATACAAACAATGAACAGAATAATACTTATCGGCAACGGTTTTGACTGTGCGCATAACTTAAAAACTGCGTATAAAGATTTCATTAAAGACTTTTGGATAAACGAAATAAAAAATTCGTATGATATGCAATTTCTAAAATCAGAAGTAACTAATGGGAAAGCGTATTATATTTTTGAAGACGAATTTGTTGTTGTCGAATTGCAAGATTTTATAGACGCAAAAGACGATAACAACATTGATGTTTTCAAACGGAATATAAAGCAGTACAAAAATAAATTTTTGCGTGTTATCGAATTGGAATTGTATGAAAAAAAGTGGTGCGATATTGAAAATCTTTATTACAAAGAGTTGATGAGATGTCTGAATTTGAAAAAGAACGAGAATGACGATTATTCTATCAAGCAGTTGAATGATGATTTTGAGGCAATAAGAAAAAAACTTGAAGAATATCTTACAAATGAAATAACAAAACTAAACAATGTGCCACTCCCTGATATTACAAAGCATTTGGCACAAAAACATAAAACATTTAACAAAACGCTGTTCCTTAATTTTAACTACACCAATGTAGAAAATTTATATACCCAAAAAAAAGCAGACGGTACAATAGACGACAGCAAGAACATTGTAGTTCATATTCACGGCGAATTAAACAACAAAGAAAATCCAATGATTTTTGGTTATGGCGATGAACTTGACGATGGCTATAAAGATATAGAGAAACAGGAAAACAAAGAGTTTCAGGAAAATTTAAAATTCATAAGTTATTTGAAAACAAAAAATTATGAGAACTTATTGAATTTTATGAATGAAGACAATTATGAAATTTATATTTTCGGACATTCTTGCGGAAACTCAGATAGAACTTTGTTGAATTTTTTGTTTGAAGAGGGCTGTTTAAAGCAATGCGAAAAAATAAGAATTTTTTATTACGAAAAACCGGACGGGACAAGCAATTATACTGATATAATAAAAGATATTTCAAAACAATTTAACAGAAAGTCGAGATTGCGAGAATTGGTTGTAAAGGAAAAGCCACTGACAAAACCCAAAACAAAACCTAAAAAAGAACTTTGGGAAGAACTTGAAGAAAATATGGTAGAAGTTGAAGTAGATAGAAGTTGTTCTGCTTATAATGAAATAGATAATATCATTTCAAGCAAAAAAGATTTAGAAAAAAATTTCAGAATAAGCAAATTTCTGATAACGCAGGATTTATGGGAAAGCATAATGAGGAAAAAAAAAGGCAAATTCCATTTTCCCTCGGATAAAAATCCTGTGGAAAATGTAAGTTGGAATGATATAAACAATACAAACGGCTTTTTAAAGAAATTAAACAACAAGACAGGCAAGAAATATCGTTTACCGACAGAAGCAGAATGGGAGTATGCCGCTCGCGGCGGTATAAAATCTAAAAATTACGCATTTGCAGGTTGCGATACAAGCGAAGAATTGAAATATTACGCTTGGTATGATGCAAATAGCAAGCAGACTACGCATTCCGTTGGAGAATTAAAACCGAATGAATTAGGTCTTTACGATATGTCCGGCAACGTTTGGGAATGGTGCGAAGATTGGTATGATAGTAACAACGCTAAGCGTGTGATACGCGGTGGCAATTGGCTCTACTACGCGTGGTTCTGCTGCGTGTCTGACCGCAACGGTAGCGCACCCGACAATCGTAACCGCTATACCGGCTTCCGCCTCGTTCTTCCCCATTTTTAATAGAAGAAACCGTCTTTATTTTTTGTTGTCTATTATCCCTTTCTTCAGCGCCTTTTTATAAAGTTCATCTTCAAAATCGTTGATATACTTTGTTTTAGCCGTTTTTTGTAGAATGGTTTTGATTTCGTCTTTGGCAAATTCAAGCGGCGCGGTGGTGTTGATGGCTTTATAGTCGTGTATATCGAGCAAATAGAGAAAATCGCTGTCCTCGCGCTCTACCAAACGTTTTTGTAACATCACCTCGCTGCCCGCAGGCATTTTTTTCAGCAAATCGTCAAGCAACACCCACGTATCGCCGAAATATTCGTAACTGACCGCATTTTGGTAGCAATATTTCTCGATTTTCTCCAAACTTTTGTCGTTCCGAGCGGCAATCCAGATTTTCAGTTCATTTGTTTTCGGCGCATTTTTCGGCAGTTTAATAAATAAACCCTTTATCAGCGGGCTTTTCAATTTGAAATGCTCGGCATTTTGGTCGTAATAGGCTTGTATTTCCTCGCTTGTCGGGTCTTTCACTTTTTGCTCAACAAGTTCCTGTTGATAGCGGAAAATGAGCAATGACCTGCGATAATCGGCAACCATTTTGTCTATTTCGCCAAGATTACTGACATTTTTATTTGCTTTCTCATACATCAAATTCCGCACCACCCACTTTTTTATGTAATTATTCACATACAAAACACTGTCTTCGCTGTTCAAACCGTCAGGCAGCAATGACTGAATATCAGAAAAATACAACTTCTCGCCGTTCAGTTCCACCAACGCCGGCGACTCGTCTGCAAATTGCGTTTTTATCCTTTCGCAAGAAAAGAAAAACGCTGTGCAAGAAAGCAAAATAATTAGTTTTTTCATTTAGAAGTGTAAGATTTTTAAGTTATTGTTGTGTTCTTTGTGCCAATTACGGGTTGAAATTGTATTTTTTGCCCGATAGGGCATTCATATCAATAGAAAAAATGCTTGTTTGGTCTTTTTCCCCGTAGGGGATACACAAAAATAGATATTGTGAATGTCCTACGGACATTT
>JAISJU010000003.1 GCA_031261165.1 Prevotellaceae bacterium | reverse complement strand
GTAATATAAAAAGGGGGTTGCGGGTCGCACCCGCAATGACAGGCTGCTGGTGGGCAGTACGTTATTCCCCCTCGAATGGCGCGAAACCCAATGGCAGCCCGTCATTGCGGGCTTGGTTGCTGAGCGATGGTTGGTGAGCGTAGTCGAACTAAGTCGAAGTATGGTTGCTGAGCGAAGTCGAAGTACCCGCAACCCACTTTTTTTCCGTAACCGTCAGTTAAAACTGACGGCAATTCATATAAACAAGTCGGTTGAAACCGACTACCCTGATTGGCGCAAGCAGTCGGTTTCAACCGACTTGTTTGTATCAATTGCCGTTGGTTTTAACCAACGGTATAACACAATCCCATTTTTGTAATATAAAAAGGGGATTGCGGGTCGCGCCCGCAATGACAGAAAAAAAAGGGGGTTGCGGGTCTACTTCGACTTCGCTCAGTAACCAGCCCGCAATGACAGAAAAAAAGGGCGTTGCGTTTTACAGAGAACTTAACAGCCCTGCTGCGCCAGAGGGGGCAAGGATTGTCATTCTTTTGTAAAAAAACAATACTTCGACAAATATTTTTCTTATTTTCTTAAAAAAATCGTACTTTTGTCCTCTCAAATTGAATTGACTATGTTAAAAACCGAACTTGAAAAACGCATTCTTATTCTTGATGGTGCAATGGGTACGATGGTGCAACGCCTGAAACTCGAAGAAAAAGACTATCGCGGCACCCAATTTGCCGAGTGGAAAACTCCGCTCAAAGGCAACAACGACCTGCTGTGCCTGACCAATCCCGCACACATTCAAAACATACACCGCCAATATTTGGAGGCAGGCGCGGATATTATCGAAACCTGCACGCTCAATTCGCAGCGCGTGTCGCTCGATGATTACGGTTTGGGTGCATACGCCCGCGAAATCAACCTCGCCGCTGCCCGCATAGCCCGCGAGGCGGCAGACGAATTTACCCGAAAAACGCCTGCGAAACCGCGATTTGTCGCCGGCTCGGTCGGCTCAACGAGCAAAATGCTCTCGATGTCGGTTGATGTAAATAACCCCGCCTCGCGTTCCATCACTTTTGACGAGTTGGAACAGGATTACGAAGAGCAAATCACAGCCTTGATTGACGGCGGCGTTGATGCCATTTTGATAGAAACGATGTTCGACACGCTGAACGTAAAGGCAGCCCTATATGCCGCAAAACGGTCGATGAAACTACTGAAAAAAGAAATGCCTGTGATGGTGTCCGCTACCATTGCCGATGCGGGCGGACGTATGCTGGCAGGGCAAAATGTCAATTCCTTTCTCACCACCGTTTCGCACGCCGATTTGTTGGCGGTCGGGCTGAACTGCTCATTTGGCGCACGCGAATTGAAACCGTTTTTGAAGGAATTGAGCCGCATTTCGCCCTTTTACACGGTGGCATATCCCAATGCCGGATTTCCCAATCAGTTTGGGCAATATGACGAAACGCCCGATGAAATGGCGGAAAAAATCAAAGAATACATTGACGAAGGTTTGGTTAATATTGTGGGTGCGTGCTGCGGCAGTTCGCCCGCCCATATAGCCAAATATACCGGTTTAGTAGAAGGAAAAACGCCCCGCAAACCGCAAAAACCAACAACGGACTTGCACCTCGCAGGGCTTGATGATTTCAATTTGACAAGCGATTTTCGATATGAGATTTGCGACAAGAGATATGAGACTGTCGCAAATCGCAAATCGCATATCGCATATCGCAACTCGCAACTCATAAACATCGGCGAGCGTTGCAACGTGGCAGGCTCAAAGAAATTCCTGCGCCTTATCAACGAAAAAAACTACGAAGAGGCATTATCCATCGCCCGCCGGCAAGCGGAAAACGGCGCACAAATCATCGACATCAATATGGACGATGCAATGCTTGATGCGAAAAAAGAGATGGTTACGTTCATCAACCTCATCGCCTCCGAGCCGGAAGTGGCACGGCTGCCCCTGATGATTGACTCCTCGAAATGGGAAGTGATAGAGGCAGCCCTCAAATGCGTGCAGGGCAAGCCGATTGTCAATTCCATCAGCCTGAAAGAAGGCGAGGCGGAATTTATCCGCAAAGCCCGCCAAATCAGGGAATACGGCGCGGCGGTGGTGGTTATGGCTTTTGACGAAAAAGGGCAGGCAGACACTTTTGAGCGCAAGACGGAAATTTGCGGGCGAGCCTATAAAATCCTCGTTGAAACAGCGGATTTCCCGCCGCAAGACATTATTTTCGACCCCAACGTGCTTGCCATCGGCACCGGCATAGAAGAACACAACAATTACGCGGTAGATTTTATCAATGCCGCGCGTTGGATAAAGGAAAACCTGCCCTGCGCCAAAGTGAGCGGCGGCATCAGCAACCTGTCTTTCTCGTTCAGAGGCAACAATGAAATGCGCGAGGCAATGCACTCCGTATTTTTGTATCACGCACAAAAAGCGGGCTTGGATATGGGCATCGTTAATCCCGAAACGCTCATCAATTATGACGGCATTGATACCGGTTTTCGCAATCTCATAGAAGACTTGGTGTTAAATCGCCGACCTGATGCAACGGAAAGATTGATAAAGACACAAGATACAAGACACAAGACACAAGACGCCGCCGGTGCGGATTTGCAATCCGTGCCAAATAAGCAGGCGTGGCGAAATGAAAATCTGGAAAACCGCTTGGAGTATGCTTTAATAAAAGGCGTTGCCGATTTTTTGGAAGAAGATTTGGCAGAGGCGTTGCAGAAATATACAAACCCTGTTGAAATCATAGAAAAACCGCTGATGAACGGAATGAACAAAGTCGGCAAACTTTTCGGCGAGGGCAAAATGTTCCTCCCGCAAGTGGTAAAAACCGCTCGCACAATGAAAAAAGCCGTTGCCATTTTGCAACCTGTCATTGAGAAATCGCAAATCGCAAATCGCGAGTCGCAAATCAAAAAGAAGTTCCTCATTGCCACTGTGAAAGGCGATGTACACGACATCGGGAAAAACATCGTTTCGGTCATCTTGGCGTGCAACAATTACGAGGTTATTGACTTGGGCGTGATGGTGCCGACCGAAACCATCGTGGCAACCGCCCTGCGCGAAAAGGTTGATGTGGTCGGGTTGAGCGGACTGATAACGCCCTCGCTCGAAGAAATGTGCCGCGTTGCCGAAGAAATGGAAAAAGCGGGTTTGCGCGTGCCGATTCTCATCGGCGGTGCCACGACCTCAAAACTGCACACCGCCGTAAAAATCGCCCCGAATTACCAAGGCGCGGTGGTGTATTGCAAAGACGCCTCGATAAATGCCTACATCGTTTCGCAACTGCTGAACGAATCAAAAAAAGCCGATTTCATTGAGGATATTCGGAAAGAATATGCCGGCTTGCAAGCGCAACAAAAAGAGAAAACGAAACTTGCCGATTTTGAAGATGCAAAAAGCGGGCGTTTGGAGTTGTTTTGATGAAACATTAAACAAATACAAATAAGATGCAACATATCAGCAATTTACAACACGTTGATTGCAAATTGGTGTGAGCGGGATAATTAATATTTTTGTAATCGAATTATTTCGCATTTTGCGTTTCGCATTTTGCGAAATAATTTGTATCTTTGCAAACACTAAATTTAAAAAAACGAGTAATGAAAAAGAACAAACCATATAACCCATTTTTAATTACAGGCTATTACAGTCCTGAATATTTTTGCGACCGCGAAAAGGAAACGGAAAAAATCATTTCAGCACTCAAAAATGGCAGAAATATCTCTTTGATGAGTCCGCGCCGTTTCGGTAAAACAGGGCTAATTCACCACGTTTTTTACAATATAACCGAAAAAGACAAAAACGCCGCCTGCATTTATTTGGACATATATTCTACTCAAAATTTAAACGATTTCGTCAAAATTTTTGCAGAAAGTATTCTTGGAAAAGTAGATGGAAATTTGGAAAAGGCGATGAAAACCTTTGCCTCTTTTTTCAAGAGTTTTCGCCCGACACTTTCGTATGACGCTATTTCCGGTCAGCCCGAATTAAGCGTTAAAATAGAACAGGAAACGGCAGAAAAAAGTTTGCAGGAAGTGTTTTCGTACTTGCAACAATCAGACAAGAAATGTTATATAGCAATAGATGAATTTCAACAAATAGCAGAATATTCCGAGAAAGGAACGGAGGCATTGTTACGCTCGTATATTCAATTTTTGCCAAATGTGAAATTTATTTTTGCAGGCAGCAGGCAGCATTTAATGGGCGAAATATTTTTGTCTGCCAAACGCCCTTTTTATCAAAGCACTCAAATAATGTCGCTGGGTGTGGTTGATAAAGAGAGATATTATCAGTTTGCAAACGAGCATTTTAGCAAAAATAAATTTACTATAAGTGCAGAATGTTTTGAATATATTTACACAAAATTTGAAGGGCATACCTGGTATGTACAAGCCGTTCTTAATCGTCTGTATGAGTATTGTAAAAAAATAGACAATATTGAAGTTGTTTATTATGCCGTGCAGGAATTGCTTGAGGAAAATACATATTCCTATCAGGAACTGCTGAATGCTTATACCGCAATTCAGGTTAATCTGCTTCGGGCAATAGCAAAAGAAAAAGTTGTGGCGCAAATAAATTCCGGAGATTTTGTTTCCAAATATGGACTGAAAAATGCGAGTAGCATAAGCCGCACATTGAAAAAACTACTTGACACTGAACTCATTTACAAGTCGGACAAAGGGTATATCGTTTATGATAAATTTTTTGGCTTATGGCTTGGCAAATAAATCGGCACAAGTGAAGAAACTTTGGAAAAGTTGCAGACACTTCACATTTTATGTTTCATATTTTATGCCAAAACTAAATAACAATTCGTCATTATCATTTGCTATTCCCCTCCCCCATTCAGACATAGTCCGTTTTATCCAAACAGGCTTTTACCTGCCCTAAAAAACCGCTAAGAGCCAAAAAGATAAATTCTAAAAAAATCGCTTTATTTCTCAAACTATTTTTTATATCTTTGCAGAAATTTTTTCGAGATGATGAAGAAGCATTTTTTACTCTTATTTCTATCCGTTTTTTGTTGCGCTGCGCAGGCGCAAGAGGCGGACAGCACAGAATTTATTTTTTTCGATAAACTCTCGTCAAACACCGGCGGCGAGGGCAAAATCCGCGTGTTCCAAGATGAGCGGCTGGCATCGGCAATGTCGCAGAAATCGGTCAGCAACAAAAAAATCGCGGAACAGAGCGGCGACCTGAAAGATTATGTACTGATGAGCGGTTACCGCGTGCAGGTGTATTCGAGTAACACAGCACGCACCGCCAAAACAGAGGCGTTTGATATGGAAGCGGTGGTAAAGGAAAAGTTTGATTATGTGGATACTTACATCACTTTCACCTCGCCGTTTTGGAAAGTGCGCGTGGGCGATTTCCGCACACAGGCAGAGGCGACAAGTATGCTCACACTGCTAAAAAAAGAATTTCCCGAAGTGAAAAACGAGTTTTATGTGGTCAAAGACAACATCAGAGTACCAATAAGATAAATTTATAAAGTTCAAAAGTTGCAACTAAAAAGAACTTTACAAACTTTTAAACATTTGAACTTTTAAACATTTGAACTTTTTGAACTTTACAAACCTATGAACAAAACCGAAGAATTAGCCTTTCATTACAAAAAAATAATCGAGTTGCTGGGCGAAAACGCCGAGCGCGAAGGACTTGTAAAAACACCCGAAAGGGTTGCCAAAGCGATGGAGTTTCTCACGCAGGGCTATTGGCAAAGCCCCGAAGAAATTTTGCGCTCGGCAATGTTTACCGAAGACTACAAGCAGATGGTCATTGTGAAGGACATTGATTTTTATTCGATGTGCGAACACCATTTATTGCCGTTTTTCGGAAAAGCGCACGTGGCTTATGTGCCGAACAAACACATCACGGGTTTGAGCAAAATCGGGCGCATTGTTGATGTGTTTTCGCACCGAATGCAGTTGCAGGAACGCCTTACTACGCAAATCAAAGAATGTATCCAAACCACGCTGAAACCGCTCGGGGTGATGGTCGTCATTGAGGCGCAACACCTTTGTATGCAGATGCGCGGCGTGCAAAAACAGCATTCCGTTACAACAACTTCCGACTTTACCGGCGTGTTTGCTGAGGCTAAGACGCGGGAGGAGTTTATTAATTTGATAAGATGATACAAATAATTATCTTGTGAAATTTGTGGTTTAATTCTTTACTGCAAAGCGCACTAAGAATTTCACAAAGGGCACAAACTGTTATATATTATTTGTTTTTTATTTCTAAAAACTGAAAAATCAAGAATTAAAAATTTATTTTTTGTACCTTTGCCATCTGAAAAAAACCTTGACATCAAAAATTCAATGAAAAAAATCACAATCCCCGCACTGCTCGTGCTGTTCGCGTTGTCCTTCGCTGCTTGCAACAAAGACGAAGGCAAGGGCGGAACATCTACCCTACACGGCTATGTTTATAAGGTTATCCACAATGACGACAACTATCTGATGACTGTCGATACTTTTCCGGCGGCGAAAACAGATGTGTATCTCGTGTATGGCAGCGACCATTTCTACGGCGATGACGCCGAAGCCGCGCCCGATGGCTTTTATCAGTTCAAATACCTGACCAAAGGCAATTACACCGTCTTTGCCTATTCCGAGTTGGCGAACGGCGAGCGCGTAGCGGTGGAACAAAGCGTAAAAATAGGCAGCGGAACGGCTACCGCCCAAAATATCTACATTCATACCGGAAAGGCTTACGGCACGGCAATGGTGCGCGGGCAGGTGGAAATCAGGTTTTGGGACAAAAACGGTCCGGGCTTTGTTGATGAAATCAATCCAATAGCGGCTCAAATATTGCCCAAATATGCTGCTGATATAAGAGTATATATCCGCCGTGCAGGCGAGAGTTTTTATTTCGATGATGTGCGGACAGACGAAAACGGCATTTTCATTTTCCAAAAATTGCAACCCGGCACATACGAAATTTTCACTTATTCTGCCGATGTAGCCGTATTGAGCCGCCCCACTTTAGCCGAAAAAGTAAATATACCTGTTAAAACCACCATTAAAGTTACGGAAACAGGCAAAATGTATGACCTTTCCGAAGCACTTAAAATAGTAGATACCTTATGAAAAAATACGCATTAATCACCATTTTATCGGCATTTTCGCTCACAGCGTTTGCCCAATCGACCACGCTCGAAGAACGGCGCGAACTGCGCAAAAACCTCACCGTAAAAGAATGGAACACCGAAGGCAAACGCAAATGGATGGACCACATCACGGTGTATGACCAAAACGGCAACAAGATTGAAGAGGCAGAGTATGCCGTGTATGGTTTGAAAGAACGCATCACGACAGAATACGATGAAAACGGCAAAGTGAAACAGGAAATCGTGTATGACTACCACAACAAGCCATACCGTATCCGCAAATATGAGTACAACGAAGAAGGCAAAAAGGCAAAACAATACAATTATCTGCCCAACGGTAAACTTTACTCCACCAAAATTTTTGAATACAACAAAAAATGAACACTGCCCTGCAATATCTCCACCCGATTGACTTGTCCGAAATGAGTGCCATCAAGTTGATGAACCGCGTGGATACCAAATATATGACCAACCAACGCTTTTTGCCCGACCTGCTTGCGCAGGCAGCAGAGGCAGGTTATCGTGTTCAGGTGGTGGAAGATTCTCAGGTGGGGCTGTATCGCACGCTGTACTACGACACGCCCGATGCGGAAATGTATCACACGCACCACAATCAGAAATTGCAACGTCAAAAAATCCGCACACGCACTTATTTGACTTCTGCCGAACAAACTACTTACCTCGAAATAAAAAACAAAACGAACAAAGGGCGTACCAAGAAAAAGCGTATCGAAATACTGCCCGCCGATTTCTTCAATTTCAAAAATGACGAAAACGCGGTCGGTTTTTTTCGCCAACATTCGCCGTACAATACGAACAATCTCGTGCCGCAGGTGTCAAACACTTTCGACCGCATCACGCTTGTGAATGCCGCCAAAACCGAGCGGCTGACCATTGATTACCGCCTGCATTTCGACAATCTATATACCGGTAAAACCGTAGATGTACCCGACATCGCCATCATCGAACTGAAACAAGACGGCTTGTGCCACTCACAGTTCAAAGATTTTTTGCTTGATGCACGCATTAAACCTGTGAGCATCAGCAAATATTGTTTGGGAACGATATTGACCAACGACACGGTGAAAAGTAATCGCTTTAAGAAGAAAATGATGTATTTGGAAAAATTGATAACGTAGGGGCGAAAAATTTTTCGCCCTCTCTCTTTTTTCAAAAGGGTGTCATTGCGGGCGTGGTTACTGAACTAAGTCGAAGCCCGTTATACAATCTGACTATACAAATACCGCTTAATGCTTCGTTTGGGCGTTTTCTCAAACTCATTGGGATAGAGGCGTATACTCGACACATTCTCATAAACCGCCACGCTCTTGTTGAGGTTTTTCAAATTCTCTTCCATCAACGACTGTATATCGGACTGGTGGATTCTCGCCTCATCAATGCTTTCGTAGTCGGGATAGACGAGGGCAACGAGTTTGCCGCCTTTTTCCACCACGAGGCTTTCCATCACAAAAGGCATATTGTTCAGTTTTGCCTCAATTTCTTCTGGGTAAATGTTCTGTCCGTTGCTGCTGAGTATCATACTTTTGCTGCGTCCGCGAATAAAAATCGTACCGTCTGCGTCAATCGTTCCCAAGTCGCCGGTGTGCAGCCAGCCGTCAGCGTCAATCACTTCGGCGGTCGCCTCATCGTTTTTGTAGTAGCCGAGCATCACGTTTTCACCGCGCACACATATTTCACCCACTTCTTCGTAAGGATTGTTCGAGAGGATTTTTACCTCCATAATATCAAGGATTTTCCCTGCCGATGAGGGTTTGAACTCCGTGTGGGGCGTATAACTGATGAGCGGCGCACATTCCGTCATACCGTAGCCGATGGTGAAAGGGAATTTTATTTTCAGCAGAAACTCTTCCACCTCTTTGCTCATCGGTGCGCCGCCGACTATGATTTGGAAAAACTCGCCGCCCATTGCATTGACAAGTTTTTTGCGGATTTCGCCATAAATTTTTTCGTTGAGCAGGGGAATGCTTAATGCCATTTTCATTGACCGCGAGTTGATGGTGGGCAAAATTTGGCTTTTATACACTTTTTCCAAAATCAGCGGAACGGAAAATATCATTGTCGGTTTTACCTCGGCAAAGGCTTTGAGCAGAATTTTCGGCGCGGGCGTTTTACCCAAAAAAGTTACCTCCGAGCCAACGGCTGTTGCCGTAAGGAAATCAAACGCACAACCGTAAGCGTGTGCCATCGGCAGGAAACACAGCACGCGGCTGTGGCGCACCAGCAGTTTGGTAAAAATGCCGAAAGTTACGTTGCCCGCCAGCGCGTTGTGCGGCGTAACCACGCCTTTGCTGAAACCCGTTGTGCCGCTCGTGTAGTTGATAGAGGCGACTTCCGTGTTCAGAATTTCGGGGTACGAAACATCTTCTCTGCGGAAACCGTCAGGATATTTGGCGGCAAAATCCGTATCCAAATCTTTGATAATGCTTTTGATGGCTATTTTTTGATACAGGCAGGTAAAATCTTCAACGGACAATGCACCTTTGATGGCAGGCATTTTTTCTTCTTCAAGACTTTCCCAAATCTTGCCTGAGGCAAAAAGCAGCACGCTGTCCGAGTGATTGACAATGTGGTGCATATCATTCGGATTAAACTCCGCCAAAATCGGCACAATCACCGCGCCATAAGTTACGGTAGCCAGATAGATGACCGCCCAATGCGAAGAATTTTTGCCCACAAGGGCAATCTTGTCGCCACGCTTGATGCCGATTTTACCAAAAAACAGGTGCAAACGGGCAATCTTACGCGCCACATCGCCATAGGTAAGCAGTGTGTCCGTGTCGTAGTCCGCGTAGGCTTTCAGTTCCCAGTTTTCGCGGAAACTTTTCTCGTAGAGTTTGATGAAACTTTCTTGTATCATAATTGTATCAAAAAAATCGGCGGCAAAGGTAGAGAATTTATTGCACATTTCAGAAGAATTTGCGCAATAAAATAAAAAAGTTAGTTATTTTCTTGTGATTTGTATTTTATTTTGTACTTTTGTCGCCATTCCAAATGGCTCAAAATGTTGGGTTTTGGAAAAACATAATCTTGTCGTTGAAACGTGAGAAACTTCAATAATAAATACAGGATAAATAGAAAAACTCGCAATATTGCGGGCTTATTTATTGGTATTTATGGGTTATTCTCACGACCTCAATGACGGATATTTAAGTCCGTTTTTTATTTTCTAAACTAATTATAAACTTTTTAAAATCAAATTCTTATGAAAAAGACAATGACAACTATTTTTGCGGCATTTTTATTCGGAACAGCCGCCGTGTGTGCGCAAACGACAATGCGCTTGGACTCCATCATAGTAGAAACCATTGATGGTGAAAAACAAAAAAACGAATGTACTGCTTATGACAGTAACGGCAATTTGGAACTAATGACCGTCTATGATTGGGATAACGATTTGGATATGTGGAAAATAAACAGTAAAACAGAATATGCTTACAATAGCAACGGCAATGAAAATCAGACAGCTATTTACAATTGGGACAATAATCTGAATGATTGGGTAAAATATGCCAAAACAGAAGTTTCTTATGATGAGAGCAACCAAGCAATACAATGCATTGAATATCTTTGGAACGGGTATGCTTGGAATGAAGTAGATGTTATTGATTATACTTATGATAATACAGGCAAACAAACAGGAATTATTTATGACGAAAACCATAATATTATATATGGGAAGATGGAAACTGTTTTCAATAACACCGGACAACTATCAAATATTCATTTTTATTTGAGTAGCGGTGATAACGAATGGTCTCCTTATTTCAAAATGGAATATGCTTGTGATGAAAATGGGAATTTAATATCAGGCACACAATATCAATGGGATAATCACCTGAATGATTGGACATTATTCTATACTGCCGTTTATTATTACAACCCAACGCCCGCTGCTTTATCCGCCGTTTCTGCCAAAAAAGAAATTTTAAAAGAAGAATATTACACCATAAATGGAAAACCTACTACCCCTGTTGCAAAAGGTATTGTCATTAAGCGAATTATTTATACGGATAATACGATAGAAGTTGTAAAGGAGTTGAAGTGATTTATTTTTGTAAAATAAAAGTATTATTTTTATAAGGAAGAATGAAAAACATAAAGTCGTTTCATTCTTCTTTTTTGTTTTTCAGGTAGTGAAAAATGGCTGAAAGCCTTTGGACACAAGATATTAGCCAATTTCTAACACTTATGGATAGAGTTTTGCGCCAATCCGAGTTTTATTTTTTTGAAAGCCTTGCTTTTATTTTGCATTTTTCAAAAAAATGGCTATCTTTGCAACGAAAAAACAAATCATTTAAATATTCAAACAATGGCAAAGATTTATAAAGCCGAAGACATATTTAAACCACTTACGGCAGAACAAAAAAAATAGCGGATATAAATTTTAAACAAAGAGGAAGTTTAAAAGGTAAAATTATTTTGGGGAGTGGGGATATTTTTAATTTATCTGTAAGATGAGAAAATATTTGTTAGACACTCACATTGATTTCATCTGACGAAAAATTCCCTTTTTATACAGACAAAGGCTTTAATTTGCTCGAAAACTAATTTTTATGGAAAACCAACTCCAAAATCAAAACCAACTGAACATCGAACTTCGCCCGGAAGTGGCGGAGGGCGTGTATTCCAACCTCGCAATTATCGGACATTCATCTTCGGAGTTTGTCATTGACTTTGTGCGCATAATGCCGAATATGCCGACTGCCAACGTGAAGTCGCGCATCATTCTCACGCCCGAACACGCCAAACGGCTGTTGCAAGCCTTACAGGACAATGTGGTGCGCTACGAAAACCAGTTCGGTGCTATCAACAGCCCTACGGCAGGCTATGTACCGCCGATTATCGGGTTTGACAGAGCGTAATGTCTGAATCAGGATTTACAGGATTTCAGGATTTACAGGACAGGAAAATTCTGCAAATCCTAAAATCCTGTAAATCCTGATTCAGACAACTTTCTTCGCCTCGTTCCAAATCAAGTCCATTTCCGCCAAAGTCATCTCGTGCAGCGAACGCCCCTGCGCGATGGTTTTCTGTTCGAGGTAGTTAAAGCGTTCTCGGAACTTTTTGTTTGTGCGTTCCAGCGCATTGTCGGGGTTGATTTTGTAGAGCCGCGCGGCGTTGATAAGGCTGAAGAGCAGGTCGCCAAACTCGTCTTCCATACGGTCGTGGTTGAGGTTGTCGATTTCCGCTTGCAACTCGCCCATTTCCTCACGCACTTTGTCCCACACCTGCGTTTTTTCTTCCCAGTCGAAACCCACGCTGCGGGCTTTGTCCTGCATACGGTACGCCTTTACGACTGAGGGCAGCGAGGCAGGAACGCCCGAAAGTACGGTTTTGTTGCCGTCTTTTTCTTTGAGTTTCAACTGTTCCCAGTTTTGCTCCACTTGCTTGGCGTTGTCGGCAGCCGTTTCGCCATAGATATGCGGGTGGCGGAAAATCAACTTTTCGCAGAGCGCATCGCACACGTTTTTGATGTCGAAATCGCCTGTTTCCGAGCCGATTTGCGCATAGAAAACGATGTGCAGCAGCAGGTCGCCCAACTCTTTTTTGATGTTCTGCATATCGCCATTCATAATCGCCTCGCTCAACTCGTAGGTTTCTTCAATGGTGTTGGCGCGGAGGCTCTCGAAAGTCTGCTTTTTGTCCCAAGGGCATTTTTCGCGCAGTTCGCGCATAATATTGAGCAAACGTTCAAAGGAATTTAATGTTTCTTGCATATATTTGTTAGTTGTTTCAATGGCATTTCCCCTTATTTTTATTTGCACCCTTAGTAGCAAATTATTATTTTTAATTCCTCCCTTATTCCCTTATTAAAACATTGAAAATAAGGGAATAAGGGTAACACATATTTTCTATTCTGCTACTAAGGGAGTAAGGGACTTCAAAATATTTTCATTCTTCATTTCTCGCATCAACGTCTTCCTTAAACTGCCATTCTTTCCTTTTCAGTTGGAAGGCATCGTAAATAAAACTCGGACCATAATATGTGTAAAGCCCTTCGTATTTGGGTGATGACGGCGCAAGGCGGTCGAAAATGATTTGCCGTTTACGTTTGTCGTAGTCAAGGCTCATTGTGTATTGGTCGCCATACTCGAACAGTACGCGATGTTGCGTTGTTTTCCCCATATCGAAAACCGGCATACCAAACTGCATTTTCCCCATTTCATCAAAAGAAAGGGCATCTATCAGTTTAACATTCGTCAAATCGTCATTGCCCGCCCAGCCGAGCAGGGTGTAATATGTTTTCTTTTTATAGACGGTCGGGATAGCGCGAAAATAGAGTGCGCCGTACCAGTTATCCTGCGAAATCTGCTTGTTGATGGGCGGTTTGCAGGCGGTTTCTTTTATTTTCAAAAGATGAATTTTGTCTTTTTGCTGAATAATACAGCCGTAAAAGAAAGTGCCGTCTGCAAAGGGAACATTCCACGAATAAATCCGCAACAAATTGTCGTCTGAATAAATTTTGCCGAGAAACAGCAGCGAGGCAAAAGGATAATTAAATGAGGAATCATTTTGCAAGGCTGCGATGAGTTCCGTTTCAATTTGTTTGTGGATATTCATACATTCTTCTTTCTCCGGCATCGTTTTCAATGCCTCGAACAACGAAGAAAGATGTGTTTCCGATTCGGGCAAAGTTTTTGCCGAAAGGGGGAGAGCGAGTAATAATATAATGTATAAAAAGTGCTTTTTCATTTTTTTCGGTTTTTGAAGAGGCAAAAATAGTATTTTTTTCCGATATTTATTGTATTTTTGTCGCCGATTATTGACTTTCTACTTATAACTTTTAACTTCCAAACTAAAAATGCAATACGACCCTATCAAAAAATCGCTCGGCGAGGTGTTTAACCGCAAACCTTTTTTGCGCATACTGTTTTACAAGTTGTTGGATTTGCTGCTGTTGCGCACGTGGCACATCAAACGCGCTGTTCGCCAAAATTTCAAAAATGAAACGCGCAATGCGCTTGATGCCGGAATGGGCTTTGGGCAATATTCCTTTTATCTGGCGCGGAAATTTCCAAAATGGAAGATTCGCGGCGTTGATGTGAAAGAGGAACAGGTGGCGGATTGCAACGGTTTTTTTCAGAAAGCCGGTTTGACAAATGCTGCCTTTGCTCTGCAAGACCTTACGAAACTTGACGAAAAAGAGGTTTATGATTTTATTCTGTCTGTTGATGTGATGGAACACATTGAGGAAGACGATGCGGTTTTCCGCAACTTTGCCAATGCTCTGCGGACAGGCGGTTTGCTGCTGATTTCCACGCCTTCGGACAAAGGCGGCTCTGACGTTCACGAACACAGCGAAGAGGGCTCCTTTGTTGATGAGCACGTGCGCGATGGCTACAACATTGACGCCATTCAGGCGCAACTCCGTAAAGCGGGTTTTTCCAAAACGGCGGCGCATTATTCCTATGGTTTTCCGGGAAAAATCGCGTGGAAACTGTCAATGAAATACCCGATTTTGCTGCTCAATGCCTCGAAAGCATTTATTGTGCTACTGCCTTTTTATTATCTGATTACTTTCCCTTTCTGCCTCATTTTGAACGCTTGGGATTTGTACGGAACGCACAAAACGGGTACGGGGCTTATCGTAAAAGGAGTTAAGAGTTAAGAACTAAGAGTTAAGAGTTGCCATACGGTTGTTTTCTTCCGTATGGCAACTCTTAGTTCTTAACTCTTAACTCTTAACTCTTAGTTCTTAACTTCTTTCTTTATCCAATCATAGCCTTTTTCTTCCAGTTCGAGCGCGAGTTCGGGTGTGCCGGTTTTCACTATTCTGCCATCGTAAAGCACGTGAATAATGTCGGGCTTGATGTAGTCCAGAAGGCGTTGGTAGTGGGTGATGACGATGGCGGCGTTGTCGGGCGTTTTCAGTTTGTTTACGCCGTTGGCTACAATGCGCAGGGCGTCTATGTCCAGTCCGCTGTCCGTTTCGTCGAGTATGGCGAGCAGGGGGTTGAGCATCGCCATTTGGAATATCTCGTTGCGTTTTTTCTCGCCGCCCGAGAAGCCTTCGTTGACGGAACGCCCCGCGAGTTTGTTGTCGAGTTCCACAAAGGCTTGCTTTTCGCGCATCAGTTTGAGGAAATCGGAGGCGGTGAGCGGCTCCTGTCCTTTGTATTTGCGATGCTCATTCACGGCAGCGCGCATAAAATTGACCATACTGACGCCCTGTATCTCCACCGGATACTGGAAACTGAGGAAAATGCCCTCGCGCGAGCGGTCTTCGGGCGAAAGTTCCAAGAGGTTTTTACCGTTGAAAATCACTTCGCCCCGCGTTACTTCGTAGGCGGGATTACCCACAAGAACAGACGACAGCGTGCTTTTGCCCGCGCCGGTGGGTCCCATTATGGCGTGCGTCTCGCCCGCTTTTACGGTGAGGTTTAAGCCTTTCAATATTTCTTTGCCGTTGATGGCGGCGTGGAGGTCTTTTATGATTAGCATAAATTGATTGACGATTTATTGATTGACGATTTTATGATTGCAAAAGTACAAAATTATTCTTGGGAATAACCGAATTATTCTTAGGAATAATTGAATTATGCTTGGGAATAACCGAATTATGCTCAGGAATAATTGAATTATGCTTGGGAATAACCGGATTATGCTTAGGAATAATTGAGTTATGCTTGGGAATAACCGAATTATGCTTAGGAATAACCGGATTATTCTTGGGAATAACCGAATTATTCCCAAGAATATTTACACCAAAACAAAGTCCAACTGCCGTTTGTCCAAGTTTGCCCGCGCCACTTTTATGGTTATCGGGTCGCCAAGACTAAATCTCTTGCGGGTGCGCTGCCCGATGAGGCAATAATTCTTTTCGTCGAAAACGTAGTAATCGCCGCCCATATCGCGTATCGGCACCATTCCTTCGCACTTGTTTTGGATTATTTCCACATAGACGCCCCACTCGGTTACGCCCGAAATCACGCCATCGAAGACCTGCCCGAGCCGTTCTTTTATAAATTCTACCTGCTTGTATTTTATCGAGGCGCGTTCCGCATTGGCAGCGAGTTGTTCCATATTACTGCTGTGTTCGCATTTTTCTTCGTATTCATCGGCATTGGCGGTTTTACCCTCGGCGATGTAGCGGTCGAGCAGGCGATGCACCATCATATCGGGGTAGCGGCGAATGGGCGAGGTGAAATGCGTGTAATAATCGAACGCCAAGCCGTAATGCCCGATGTTTTTGGTGGAGTAAATCGCCTTTGCCATTGCGCGTATGGCGATGGTTTCGATGAGGTTTTGCTCTTTTTTGCCCTGCACTTCGTCGAGCAGGCGGTTGATTGACGAAGACACATCGCTGTTGCGCCCTGTCGTTTTAATTTTGTAGCCGAAACGCTTGATAAATTCCGAGAAATTCTGCATTTTGTCGGGGTTTGGCACATCGTGAATACGATACACAAATGTTTTTGGTTTTTGCCCTTTTGCAGGTTTTCCGATATGTACGGCAACGGTTTTATTTGCCAAAAGCATAAATTCTTCCACGAGTTTGTTGCTGTCTTTCGCCTCTTTGAAGAACACGCTCACAGGCTTGCCTTTCTCGTCAATTTCAAAACGCACTTCCACACGCTCAAAAGCAATCGCGCCATCAACAAAACGCTTGTCGCGCAGTTTTTTCGCCAGTTTATTTAATGTAAGCACCTCTTCGGCAAAATCGCCTTTGCCTGTTTCGATAATCTGCTGCGCCTCTTCGTAGGTAAAACGGCGGTCGCTGCGGATAACGGCGTGCGTGATGTTATATTTAATAATGTCCGCGTTGTCGTTCAGTTCAAACATCACGGAATAGCAAAGTTTTTCTTCATTCGGGCGCAAAGAGCAAATGCCGTTTGACAGCCTTTCGGGCAACATCGGCACCGTTCTATCCACCAGATACACCGATGTAGCGCGGCTTTCCGCCTCTTTGTCAATAATATCCTGCGGTTTTACATAATGCGTAACATCTGCAATATGCACGCCCGCCTCCCAGTTGCCGTTGTCGAGTTTTCTGAGCGAAAGCGCATCGTCAAAGTCCTTTGCATCGCGCGGGTCAATGGTAAAAGTGGTGATGTTTCGGCAATCGAGCCTGCGTGATATTTCATTTTTTGAAATCGCATCGGATATTTTTTCCGCCTCCGCCTCTATCTCTTCCGGATAGCGGAAGGGCAAGCCGAATTCTGCCAAAATGGCGTGCATTTCGGCGTTGTTCTCGCCCTTATCGCCCAGCACTTCGAGGATTTCGCCCACCGGGTGCCGCGATTTGTCGGGCCACTCCATTATTTTCACAATCACTTTTTGCTTGTCCTGCCCGCCGTTGAGTTTTTCCAGCGGAATAAAAATATCGTTGGGCAACGCCTTATTTTCCACCATCACAAAGGCGTGATATTTCGTTACCGCCAAAATCCCGACAAAGGTATCGCGCTCGTGGTGCGTAATTTCTATCACCTCGCCTTCGGGCGGAAAACCCTTTCGGCGGGCGTATGGAAACACTTTTACGCGGTCGTTGGACATTGCGTGGCGCAGTTTCGTGTCGGGGATAAAGACGAGGTCGCCGCCATCGTCAGGGCGAAGGTACATTTTCACACCCTGTTTTTCGAGCGTGCCGGTAATGAAACCGCTGCGCGTGTTGAGTTTAAACTTGCCGCGCTCGGTTTCGATAACAAACTCCGTGTCGTGCAAATCATAAAGCAACTGATTGATTTTCTGCTTTTCCGACTGTTTGGAAATACCCAAGGCAGAAGACATCTGTTTGTAGTTGTATGTTTTCTGCGGATTGTTGGTAAAAACCTCCGTGATGAGTTTTTGCAGACTGACTTTTTTTCTATTGAATATAGACATTTTTTTTTTGTTTTTTTGATTGCACAAAATTACGCTTTTATTTTCATATTTCAAAAAACTTGCATACTTTTGCAAAGTCAAAATTACGCGCCGGGCGTGGCGGTTTTTGGCGATTTATTTTTTAGGCGTTTAACTTCTTGCTTTGAGACTTCGACAATTTCAAAAAACTTACAAGAATAGTGTAACGCTCGCAGGAATGCGGGCTTATATCTTGTAAGTTGGTAGTCGAAGACCTCAAAGCGGATTTTAAGTCCGTTTTTTTATTTGTCTGAATTTGAAACTTAATTTAATAACAAAAATAATTTTTAAAAGTTGCGCCCGGCACATATCAGGGATAATAAGATGAAAAAGCGGCTTAATGGTCAAAAGTAATGGTGAAAACGTTGTAAAATCATTTAATGGTCAAAAGGAATGGTATTTTTAGTTCTTCCTGATTGCCAATTGCCAATCAGAAAGAACAAAAGGTTGCTT
>JAISJU010000031.1 GCA_031261165.1 Prevotellaceae bacterium | reverse complement strand
TCCTGCGCAAAAATGTTGCTGTTGCTGTGCATTGACATAGCAACGCACAGCAAGATTACTTTACTTATTTTCATAAAGTTATGATATTTTTTTAATAAAAAGAAAGTTGATTTTGAGATTATTTTTTAGCCACGAATGCCCGAATTCTTTATTAACAAATTCGTGTTTATTCGATTAGTAGCAAAATAATCAACAGCACGGTGGGTGGTCAATTTGTCCGAGAATGGGCAAATTAGGTATATTTTCGGTTATGGGAAAGTACAGTTTTTCGGTTTTTTGCGGAAATTTGTTCCACAATTCCAGCGATTGCGAAAATTGTTGCGCAATTAACGGTTGAATATTTTTAGCAGAATTGCAAGTTTCCTGCAAGTTGCCGTCTTCGTCAATGTTGTTGGAATGTCCTGTAATAAATTCAACAAAAAGTTCCGTCAAACTGTTGATTTCACTCGGATTGCTGTTCATTTCGGCGGGCGTAACGAAAAGCCCTCTGTTAATGTAAAGCATTAGCAGAAAAGCGATTGCCGTATATTTAAGTGCCGTTTTGAACATTCCTTTTGAAATTTTGGGCGCAAAGGTAGTAAAAAAATAAGAACGATAAGCATTTTATTGACCTTTTTTAATACTCTGGATAGCGCGGGCTTGCACTGTCTGTGCCTAAAATCGCAGTTTATATTTTTTCAATAAGTATGCTCACTCTCCTCCATTTCCTTACCGTTTATTTTCCGCAAATCGAGTGCCCGCCAAGCATATACAATATATGCCAACACAAAGGGTATCAGCAGAGAAACAATGCTCATCACTTTCAGCGTAAATAAACTTGACGAACTGTTTTCAATGGTGAGCGAACTCTGTAAATCGACCGTAGAGGGGTAATATGCCGTATTGTTCCAGCCGGCAATAAGCAGCAATGCCAGCACTGCCAACACCGCGCCCGTGCCTGTAAACCAGATGCCTTTCTTCCATTTGGAGCAGGCAATGGTTTTGCCGATGCCGAAGAGTACGCCGACCACGCCAACGAGCAACACCGCCAACACCACAGGCATTTCAATCAAATTATTGAAATATTTGCAGGGCTGCATAAAGATTTCTTTCGTGTCGGGATTGACGGCAAAACCGTCTTGCACAAGCAAGTGCACCAAAAACGTGAGGAAAAAGACGAGAAACAACGCCGATTCCCACAGCAAGGTTTTACGCGCACGGGTTTGGATTTCGTCATCGTCAATATTATTGATGTAATAGAGGCAACCCAACACGCGCGAAAGGAAAAACACCGCCAAGCCCAACAGCACGTTCCAAATAACAGCGACCGCTTCCAAACCGTGCCAAGGCGTTGTCCACGAGGAGATAACGGGCATCAGCGTGTCTGTCAGGTTTTCTTTGTTCACGATAAATTCCGCGCCGTTGAAAAACGTGCCGACTGCCGTGCCGACCAATATCGGAGCAAGAATGCCGTTTATCAACAGGAAAATCTGATAGGTCTTTTTGCCCAAAACATTGCCTTTTTTCGCTTGATATTCGTAGGAAACCGCTTGAATAACAAAGCAAAGCAGTATGGCGAGCCACACCCAATATGCCCCGCCGAAACTTGTGGAATAAAACAGCGGGAACGATGCAAAAAATGCCCCGCCAAAAGTAACGAGCGTGGTGAAAGTAAATTCCCATTTTCGTCCGGTGGAGTTAATCAACATTTTCTGTTGAAGTTCCGTTTTGCCGAGTTGGAACAGCAGCGACTGCCCTCCCTGCACAAACATCAAGAACACCAGCAACGCCCCCAAGAGCGATACCAAAAACCACCAATATTGTTGTAAGAATGAATAGGTTATCATAAGTTTTAAATTTTAAGTTTTAAATAAGTTATTTGCCACCAATACACTAATGTTTTTTATTCGTGCATTAGTGGCGATTTTCAATTCTCAATTAATTTCCGGTCCTTTCTGAATGGCTTTTGCCAAAATTCGCAATTCTGCAATCAGCAAAATGGTGAACAAGGCAAGGAACAGGAAAAATGTTATTTGCACCGATGAAGTCGCAAGTTTAGAGATAGCCGCCGAGGTCGGCAGAATGTCCTGAATAGCCCAGGGTTGGCGTCCCACTTCGGCTACCACCCAACCGGCTTGCCCCATCAGCACATCAACGAGCATACACCACATAAGACCTCGTTGTAGCCAGCGTTTGTTTTCGAGCGGTGCCGTTTTTTTGAAACTCAAATAGGCGACAATCAGCAACGTCAATAAGAGGAACGCGCCAAAAATTACCATCGCGTGAAACGCATAGAAAGTCAGACCAACAGGCGGCACAAGTTCGCCGGGGTCTTTGATGTAGCCGTATCCGAAATACTCGAAATTTTCATTGAGCGTGGCGAGGGTTGTTTGCATCGCGGCTTCGTCTTTGTCCTTTTTCGCTTGGCGATATTGCGCCAAAGCGGTGATGGCTGTTTGTCCGCGCTGTATTTTTTCTTCGGCGGAAAGTGCCGTTGTGCCGTTCTTTTGCGTATAGCCGCCTTCAATTATATTGTTGATGCCCGGCACATAAGCGTCTAAATTATGTTCGGACATAAACGAAAGCATATAGGGTATTTCTATTTTGAAAAGAAAGGGTTTGATGCTGTCGCGGTAACTCTTTTTCTCGGGATTTAACACGCCCACTGCTACCAGCGGCGCACTTTCCGAGCCTTCGTACAAGCCTTCCATAGCGGCAAACTTCATCGGTTGCTTTTCCGCGATTTGCCGAGCCGAGCCATCGCCCGAAATAACGGCGAGCGAACAGGCAACGAAACCGAATACAGCGGCAATTTTCATACTCGCCAACGCGAATTTTGTTTCGCGTTTTTTCAGCAAAAACCACGCCGACACGCTGATAACAAAAATGCTACCCGTAACCCAGCCGGACATCACGGTGTGGAAAAGTTTGTTCAACGCCACCGGCGAGAAGGCAACGGCAAAAAAGTCAAGCATCTCGTTGCGCACCGTGTCGGGGTTGAAGTGCATACCCACCGGATATTGCATCCACGCGTTTGCCACGAGAATCCAATACGCCGAAATCGTTGCGCCGATGATGGTGAGCCACGTGGAAGTCAAGTGAAAGCCTTTGCTCACTTTGCCCCAGCCGAAAAACATCACGGCAATAAACGTGGCTTCCATAAAGAACGCCAAAATGCCTTCGATGGCAAGCGGTGCGCCGAAAATGTCGCCCACAAACCAACTGTAGTTCGACCAGTTTGTACCAAACTCAAATTCCAGAATCAACCCGGTGGCAACGCCGATGGCGAAGTTGATGCCAAAAAGTTTCATCCAAAACTGAGCCGTTCGTTTCCAAAACTCATTACCCGTGCGGTAATAAATGGTTTCCATAATGGCTTGTATAATGCCCAGCCCCAAGGTAAGCGGCACAAAAAGCCAATGATAAATGGCAGTCAGGGCAAACTGCGCCCGCGACCAATCAACGAGAGAAATGTCAATTTGTTCCATATTTTTTTAGATTTAAGATTAAGGACTGCTTTGTTATTTACTTCTATTTATCAATTCCTCAGAAACATATTCCTGTTTTCCCGTTTCCGTATCGGCTTTTTCGTTTAAGAAATTCGGAAAAAAAAATACTTTTAGTATCAAAAACATCACAAAAAGTTTAATCAGGATAATTGCCCAAAGCGTTTTCCCGATGGTCATACTGCGAAAGCCATCGTAATAAAAACGAAAAATGCGTGTATAAAAATGAGATTTAGGCATAGATGAAAGATTTTGGGACAAAGATAAATAAGAAATAAGAAAATAGCAAGTAATTATCTAAAATGAAAAAGAAAAAGATTTAGTGTCCGGCAAAAATTATAACGCTATATTATATTTGTTATGTCTTAAGCACAAAAGTATAAACATCTTTCTATTTCACAAAATAAAACCACAAAAAAATATTTTTTGTACATTCAAAAAAATATTCCTACCTTTGCAGCCTGAAAAGAAACAAACAATATATTTTATGATTAACGCACAAGACATTAAAAACGGAACTTGTATCCGAATGGACGGAAAACTGTATTTCGTTATCGAATTTTTGCACGTGAAACCGGGCAAAGGCAACACATTTATGCGCACTACGCTGAAAGATGTGGTTGATGGTCGCGTGATAGAACGCCGCTTTAACATCGGCGAGAAACTCGAAGACGTGCGCGTAGAACGCCGACCCTACCAATTCCTCTACAAAGAGAGCGAAGATTACATCTTTATGAATCAGGAAACGTTTGACCAACACCCCATTGCGCACGACCTTATCAACGGCGTGGATTTTCTGCTCGAAGGGATTGTTGTTGAAGTAGTTTCCGATGCCGATACCGAAACGGTACTGTATGCCGATATGCCGGTAAAAGTGCAGCAAAAAATCACTTACACCGAGCCGGGTATGAAAGGCGACACCGCCACCAACACGCTGAAACCCGCCACCGTAGAATCGGGTGCAACGGTGCGCGTGCCTTTATTTATTAACGAAGGCGAAAACATCGAAATTGATACGCGCGATGGCTCTTATGTTGGGCGTGTGAAATAGTTTTTTGTTTAGAAATTCCATATTTTAAAAATATGGAATTTCTCTTTTTGCAATCATTTCCTGCCGCGCCAATATCTCAATCGTGCGTATCTTATCTTTATACGCATCATTAGCATTTACTTTACCGATTTCGAGGGCGGCATCGCTGTTTCCTTCCCAGCGGCGACACAAATAAACAGAGTCATAAATGCGCCCGATTTGGTACTCGCGGCTGATACGCAAACCGATGGCGTAATCTTCGCCGTAACTTGTGTTCGGCAGTTTCAGTTTGCGCAAAAGCGGCGTATAAAAGGCTCTCGGCGCACCCAAGCCGTTGATGCGTAAGGCGTTGTTCCGACCGTTTTCGGGTGTCCATTCGCGGTGGTCAACTAATCCGGGTTTGATGGGGTTCATTTTGGAATTGGTCGTTGTGTAAGAGCCGATGACCATCGGGCATTTCTGCTCGTAAAATACTTCTACGATTTTTGACAGCGTGTTCTCGTCTTCATAGATGTCATCGCTATCTAATTGCACGGCAAATTTTCCGCATTTCGGGTGGGCTACTCCCAAGTTCCAACAACCGCCGATGCCGAACGAAAGCCTTTCAGGCACAATGACAACAAGATTTTCGTACTCTTTTACTGCCTCGGCGAGCATTTCCGATGTTCCGTCAGTGGAATAGTTATCAATAACAATGACGTTGAATTTAAAATCCGTTTTTTGGCTTAAAGCCGAGGAAATGGCATCGCCAATGGTTTTCAGGCGGTCTTTAACGGGGATAATTACCGATACTTCGTACTCAAAGTCGTCAATGAAATCAATTGCTTTGAATGTTGGCGTCAGGTACGCGCCTATCTTTTTCAGATGGTCTATACAGGCAAGTTCCATTTCCACTTGCGTATCGCGTTTGCGCGGCTTGATGTAATCAAACTGTTTTTTGTCGCGCGGGCGCGTATCTTCTTCTATATCGGTGTATAAATATTCATTAATGCGCAGCACTTTGGCATATTGGGATACTTTCAAGCGCAGGTTGTAAAGCCCCGCAAGGGAATATTCGGCTACGGTTCTGTCTACCGCCCTTTTAAGGTATCTCGAGTTGAAAAACAGCAGCGAGCCGAAGTTAAAATTATCGCGCACACTGCCGATTTGGTAATCGTTGGTGGGTATTAATTTGGGCTTGCCTTCCACATTTTGAATATGGTCGGAATACAACATTCCCGCGCCCGTTTCTTCTGCTATTTGAGCAAAGCGTTCCAAGGCATATTGCTCGAGTTTCAGGGTTGTGTATTTGGTATAAATCAGGGTAAATTCCGTGTTGGCTTTTTCGGCAATCTGAGCAATCGTGTTGCTGCTTTCAAAACGGTCTATCACCAAGTAATCGTAACCTAAAAACTTCATTGCAAGGGCATCTTTTCCCAATACATACACTTTCCCAACCAAAGGCGATTGGCTTAATGCCCTTACCGTTTGCCGCAATCCTTCCATATAGGCAGGGGGCACAAAGGGTACAAAACAGTTGATTTTTTTCATAAATTTATATTTTACATTAGACATTACATAGATTAAACAATATTTTGAATTTTATTTTTTCTGGATTGCTTCGGAAATACCTCGCAATGACGCACTGCTCGGTCGCTGAGCGAAGTCGAAGCGTGGGCTTCGCGTCATTGCGAGGTATTTCCGAAGCAATCCAGAAAATCAGAATAGCGCATTTATATCTTATTCTATATAAACTCTATTATTTCATTCATCAAAAAAACAAATGCCAATATTACAAATATTCCTATTACTGCATTATAAAAACTTTGTTCATAATTATCAAAAGATAAATATAGATAAGACTTATTTTTACCTATTAATCTGAAAAATAAGTATCTGATATTATGCCCTATAAATCTTGTTATGGGCAAATGACCACCCCATTTTACATTTAAACCCATTTTTAAAATTTCATTCGTTTCGCTTTCAAATACCGCGAGGCGTAATATTGTTCTTTCATACCCGAAATGATAATACCGCCGCTTGTTACGGCAGCGTGGATAAAATAAATATCCGTATCATCTATTTCGCTCACAATGCCTACGTGTCCGACTGTTTTTGTGTGTTTTCGCCCCTCGAAAAACACCAAATCGCCGATTTTCAAATCTTTTTTATTGACCGCCTCGCCAACTGTGGAAATGGCAGCACTCGAAGACGGCAGTTTCACACCGAAATGCCCAAAAACATAACCCGCAAAGCCCGAACAATCAAAGCCCGCAGGCGTTTTGCCGGCATAGCGGTAGGGCGTGCCGAGATATTTTTTTGCATAGTCAATCAGTTGTTTTTCAATATCCTGCTCGCGCCTGTTTGCAAGCGGTGCGCCATCGGACATCTCGAAATACTCCTCAAATTCAAAAGCCTGCGGGCGGGCGTTGAAAACGAAGAGGGTAAAAAATAAAAATGAGAAAAGAATAGGTTTCTGCATAAAATTCAGTATTTTTACACGCTGAAAAACATTGCAAAGATACAAAAAATGATTTTAATAGCAGATAGCGGCTCCACAAAAACTGCGTGGAAATTTATCGACAACAGGAAAAATGCCGATGAAATGGGCGTTTTTTATACCGAGGGGATTAATCCCTTTTATCAAAATTCTGCGGAAATTGTGGCCGGATTGCGTCATTGTCATTGCGGGCTTGACCCGCAATCTCCAGAAAAAGGGGGTTCTGACTTTCGTCAGAATGACGGATTGTGTCATTGCGGGCTTGACCCGCAATCCCCAGAAAAAGGGGGTTTTGACTTTCGTCAAAATGACGGATTGTGTCATTGCGGGCTTGACCCGCAATCCCCCGTTCGTCAGAATGACGTAACGAACATATTCTTCTACGGCGCAGGCTGCCATTTCCCCGACAAAAAGGAAACGGTCAGGCAGGCGTTGCAACAGTTTTTCCCCACCGCCGAAATCGAAATCAACAACGATTTGCTTGCCGCTTGCCGTGCGCTTTTCGGCAAAGAGGCAGGCATCGCTTGCATTTTGGGAACAGGCTCTAACTCCTGCTTTTACGATGGCGAAAAAATTGCGGCAAATGTGTCGCCGCTCGGTTACATTCTCGGCGATGAGGGCAGTGGCGCGGTGCTGGGCAAATTGCTCGTTGCCGATATGCTGAAAAACCAACTGCCCGAAACGCTGAAAAACAAGTTTTTGGCGCAATACGAAACTTCCACCGCAGATATTTTGGACAATGTGTATAAACGCCCTTTCCCCAACCGCTATTTGGCAAAATTTGCCCAATTCATCGGCGAAAACAGGAACGAAGAGGCGATTTACAACCTCGTTTATCGTTCTTTCCGCAGTTTTTTTGAGCGGAATGTGATGCAATATGAGCGTTATCCAGTTGCTTTTATCGGCTCTGTTGCATTTTATTTCAGGGATATTCTTGAAAAAGTTGCAGACGATTTAGGGCTGAATATCAGCAAAATTGAGCAATCGCCGATGGAGGGATTGTGTGCGTTTCATAAAAATGCTTTTTTTGATTAGAATATTGTTCGCTCGCAAGGTTTCGGGTTGCTGTTAAGTTCTCCGTCATTGCGGGCTTGACCCGCAATCCCCTGAAAAAACAGGGCTGTTAAGTTCTCTTTAAGGTGCAGCGCACCTTAATCTTTGTAGCCTTCAATCAGAAAGGCACAAAAGGTGCATAGCACCGTAATATAAAACGAATTAATATTTCAATATTTCGGTGCTACGCACCTTTAATATGAACTTATTTATTGTGCTACAAATATTTTCGGTGCGCTGCACCTTACAAAAAACTTAACAGCCCTGCGAAAGTTTCGGGTTGCTACCCGAACTATTAAAAAAGTGCCTTTAGTAGCCTAAAACTTTAATGCTACCAAAGGCACTGTAAATTACACTTATATTATTCCTTTACAAATTTCCCTTTAAAATTACCTGCATTTAAGATGTAAATGCCTTTGGGCAGGGCGGAAACGTTTATTGTTTCTGTTTGGGTGCTGCCTGCTGTGTGGCGCGAGATGATTTTGCCCGAAACATCTGTTATTGTAATGTTTTCGCCATCTTTTAAGTTCAAATTATTAATTTGCAGTTCATTAACTACGGGGTTGGTATAGAACGCCGGTTTGGCGGACGTTTCGCCTGTGCCGGTAATAATGGAACTGCGGTTCACCGTTACCGTATAGGTTTTCGGGTTGTTCCAGTTGTTTCCCCAAAAGTCTACCACCGAAATAGTTACCGTATTGCTGCCTTCGTTCAGCGGCATTGCCATAACATTTCCGGTTATGGTAGCACCACGCGCCGAGTTGGCAATGCCCTCCACATCTATGTCCGTTACGCTGTTGCTCACATCGACCGCATATTGATACACGCCCGGATTGAATGCAGGCGAAAGCGCACCGCTGCTAAGCGTAATATCCCTCAAAAAAGCATCGGTACAAGACACTTCATAATCATAAGCGGCTATCAATTCTTTTGTTTGCCGTATGGTTTTGGCATTGTTGGCATCGGCAGCACCGACAAAAACGCCGTTATACGGAATTACCGGGTCGGAAAAATAGGGAATGCGAGGTCCGCCCACATTCTCATACGTCATTATGGTGGAAAAGCCCCCCAAAGATGAAGTTCCTGCATAGCCGCGAGAATAACTGTAAAGCGAAGTTCTACTCAGATTATTGGCATCCGTATTCACATGATGCCCGCAGCCGAAATTATGCCCGATTTCGTGAATCAGCACATAGCCTGTGGTATTTACATGCTTTGCCTTTAATACTGAAAAACCACTTTTCGGATTACCGCCATATAGGTCGTTGCTCAAAATATAACCTGCACCGGCTACATTGGAACCGCTTTCGGCAAGCAAAAGAACTACAAGGTCGGCATTGTAGCGGCTGCGAAGTGCGTGCGCCTCATCGGCATGTCCGTCCTGCGGGTCTCTCAGGCGGTCTAAATCGGTGTTTGGGCTGCTGCTTTCCGTATAATCCACTTCCTGCTTGTAAACAAGATTCAGGGTTACATTTGTATTTGAGTTGCTCAGCACCAGATTAGACTGTTGTATCCCTCCGTCAATCTCCAAATCAATGTCGTTGCCTTTCTGAGCAATCTCCACCTTCGCTGCGGGAGTATAAACGACGAGTATATCCACCGTTACCGCCGCAAAACTTTCTGATTGTGATGGATTTACCGACCGCAATATCGCACTGCGCTTGCTGCCTGAATGCTCGGACACGTGACCACATTCGTCGCTGTGTTCGTGCTGCACTTCCGATAATGTTTGTTCCGTCAGATAATTTTCCCCGTTTATTTTTTTGACGGAAAAGAACTCGTCCTTTTGCGGCAATTCCGCCGAAAGAGCAATGTTGTTCCCTGCAACGGAAATGTAGCAATAGCCGAACTCGGTATCCGTTACCTGCGCGGTGATGCCCGTGATGCCATCGTAACTTTTGCCGACTTGCAGCACTACGGCTTTATAGCGTTTGTCGCCGAAGAAATCGAGCAACAGCGTGTCGCCCACGTTGCTTTGCGAAAAGTTTTGCAAAGCGGGGTTTGCCTCAAATGCGCGGCTGCGCGAAACATCTTGTTGTTCCGAAAAAGCCTTTTCGCTGTTGATATTGATGGTTTTTTGCGCCCAAGCGGCGTTTATTCCGAAAATAAAAATCAGTAATACTAATCTCTGTACTTTGTTCTTTTCTTTTCTCATAACTTAAAATTTTAAATGATTATACATAATATTTCAGGGTACAAAGATAGTATTTACATATTACACCACCAAATAATTAATAAATTATTTTATTAATTTGGGTGATTATTTTCGTTTTTGCCGAATCGAAAAAGGCAAAAAGCATTGAATATCAAAAGATTGAAATATTTATTGCACTTTTTGGAAGAACATTTGTTTCTTAAAAAGATAATTCATCGCTTTTCAAAAAAAAAGTCAAAATCCGCTCGTACCAAAAAAACACAGCAAATTATTTTTTGTTAGGTTTCTTCTTTGTATAGAAACAAAAAAAAGCCCGCAAAAATGCAGGCTTTTTTTTGTTTCAAAAAACTTCTTACGGCAAAATCAATTTATAGCCTTTGCCGTGAATGTTGATGATTTCTACACCCGGGTCTTCTTTCAGGTGCTTGCGCAATTTGGTGATATACACGTCCATACTGCGAGCATTGAAATAATTGTCGTCAATCCAAATGGTTTTGAGCGCGTAGTTGCGTTCCAAAATGTCGTTGGAGTGAGCGGCAAGCAAGGTCAAGAGTTCCGATTCCTTGGTGGTCAGTTTGTTCACTTTGTCGCCGATAACAAGTTGTTGTTTTTGCGAGTCGAAAGTAAATTTGCCGAGTTTATACACTACGGATTCTTTGCCTTTTTTGCCTTTGATGCGGCGCAAAATTGCCTCAATGCGGAACAAAAGTTCTTCCATCGAGAAGGGTTTGGTGATGTAGTCGTCAGCACCGAGTTTGAAACCTTCCAACACATCTTCTTTCAAAGATTTTGCCGTGAGGAAAATAATGGGTACTTCGGAGTTCAGCAGTCTGATGTCCTGTGCCAAGGCGAAACCGTCTTTTTTGGGCATCATCACATCTAATACGCACAAGTCGTATTTGTTTTTCATAAAGGCTTTGTAGCCTGCCTCGCCATCGGGCAAAAGGTCAGTTTGCAAACCTTTGGCTTGAAGATACTCTCTGAGTAGCATACCCAGATTTTCGTCATCTTCACATAACAGAATTTTTACTTTTTCTTCCATTTTTACTCTGAATTTTTTAGGGTTAGTATTTTAATAGTGAATCTTGTTCCTTTATCAATTTCGCTTTCTACCGTGATTTGACCTTTGTGCCCCCGAATAATACGGTGCACATACGCCAATCCAAGCCCGAAACCTTTGACATTGTGCAGGTTTCCGGTGGGTACGCGGTAGAAACGGTCGAATATTTTTTTCAAATTTTCTTTTTTAATGCCGATGCCGTTATCTTCTATTGAAATACAGAGGCATTCGTTTTCATTTTCATTCCAGGTATTGATGTGCAGCACCAACGGCTCTGTTTCTTTGCTGTATTTCAGGGCATTGTCCATCAGGTTATAAATCACGTTGGTAAAATGCAATTCATCAACCATTGCCCAGGCATTTTCGGCTTTCAAATCGGTCAAAATCTGCCCGCCTCTGTTTTTTACTTTCAGCGAGAAATTGACAACGCTGGCGGCTATCAACTCATTGATTTCTACTTCGGTAAATTTAAACGGCGACTTGTCGTTTTCAAACATCGAAATTTGCAGGATTTTTTCCACCTGAAAATTCAATCTTCGCGTTTCTTCTTTGATAACATTAGAGATGTGCGCTAAGATTTCGGGTGTTTTTGTAACGTTTTGGTCTTGCAGCATTTGCGAGGCAAGCATTATTGAAGAAATCGGCGTTTTAAACTCGTGTGTCATATTATTGACAAAATCGGTTTTTATTTCGTTCAATTTCTTTTCGCGATTTATAATAAATAATGTAGCGGCAAAAGTAAGCAACAGCATAATCGTAAAAACGACTGACGGCACAAACAACGTTACCGACTTCATAATGTAATCGCTGTGCGCAGGAAAATAAATCTTTAGATAAATCTGCTCGCGCGGAAGCAAGCGTTGCCTGAACACGTATTGTTCTTTTTCCGGGTAAAACTTCGGCGTCTGATATAATACGTCAGTATCGTTTTCTGTAATTTGATAATAGTAGGAGATATGTCCCAGCCCGTTGTCTTCAAAGGCGGTTTTCAACAAACTGCCCACCATTTGTATCATATCTCGCTTGCCGGTATCCTGCAAATCGCGGGCTACATCGCCAATACTTCTTTTTACTGCTTCGTTGAAATGCGTTTCGCGCAATTTCACAGTGTCTTTCACATATCGCATTTGTATGAAGAGCAATCCGACAAACAAAAACGACATTATAACGGTCAATAAAATGATGAGAATTCGGTTTTTCATACTTCGGTAAAATTTCTATACAAATATAAAATTTAACCTCGTTACGTTGTTCACCGATTAACAATGTTTAATCTGTACATTCGGCGTTCAAATGTTAATTAACGAATTTTTGCTGATTTCGCGCGTTCAAATGTTAAAATCGGGGCTAAAACCGCGTTATTTTTGTCTGATTTTTTACAAGAAAAACGGCAAAATGGCGGTAAAAAACACTCCGATGACATAACCTGACAGCACTTGCGGCAAAGAATGTGCGAAAAGTTGCAATCGCGCCGCCAAAATCACCCCTCCCAAAAGCAGCACAAAAATAAAAAACCACATCGGATTAAAATGCAACAATATTGCCGTATGAAACGTTCCACCCGCCAAACAACCTGCCGCCGTAGCGTGTATGCTGATTTTCCAAAACAGATTGATAACACCGATTGCAAACACCGCCGCAAACACGCAAATCGCCAAAGACAGCACCCACAGCGGGATACGCAGCCGCCAAAGCACATAAATGCAAAGCAGGTAGGAAATGAGCGATACAATATATACAGGATAGCGTTCTTCGCGTTTATTTACACGCCAATCGCTGACGTAACCGGTCATTTTCAGCAACACGAGAAACGCCAAGGGCAACACGCAAGTGAAGATGCCGATGATAAATATAATGTATAGTTTTTGGAAAAATGAATAAAAGAAAAAATATCTTAGGCTTAGCAAAGAAGTGATACCGTAAAGAGGTATCAAAAGCGGGTGAAATATGCTTGATATGATATTGGCGAGTTTGTTTTTCATTGGCTCATTGTTTTTTTATGCTGCAAAAGTAGAAAAGTGTTTTGAATTTTCAAAATAAATTTCGCTTTTGCTTTTAGACTTTCCAAGTTTTCAAAACTTGGAAAGTCTTTTTTTTGAAAACTTGGAAAGTCTTTTTTATTGTTATTTAACTAAAATGCAGGGTCGCAACTTGTCATTTTTTTTTATACTTTTGCCGCCGAATTGGGTATACAGCCCAACAACACTAATGAACTTCAAAATATTTTCGCAAAAAAAAACCAAGAAACTTATTTACAACATCTTGGTTGGCTGCCTGATTATCGGCGGCGTGGCGTGGGTTTGTTCGCACTTTGTACATCTGGGCAAAGTGGAATTTACGGACAACGCGCAAGTAAAACAACTCATCGTGCCGGTGAATTGCCGCGTGCAGGGTTTCGTTTCCAAAATCTTTTTTGATGAATATCAAAATGTAAAAAAAGGCGACACGCTGGCGTTGATAGAAGACAGCGAGTTTCGCCTTCGGGTGGCGCAGGCGGAAGCGGATTATCAAAACGCGCTGTCGGGCAAATCGGCGATGCACACAGGCATTCAGACCACAAAAAACAACATCAGCGTGTCCGATGCCGCCATAGACGAGGCGCGGGTAACGATGCAAAACGCGCAGACGGATTACGAGCGTTACAAAACCCTGTGGGAGTCGAACAACATTTCGCGACAACAGCACGACAATGCCAAAACCGCCTGCGAAACCGCCCGCGCACGCTACGAACAACTTGTCCGCCAAAAACAATCGACTTCGCTTTTGGCAAAAGAACAAACGCAACGTTTAGACCAGCAGACGGCAAACATCAAACTTGCAGAGGCGGCGTTGGATTTGGCGCGGCTAAACCTGTCGTACACGGTTATTCTCGCGCCCTGCGATGGCACTACGGGGCGCAAAAACATTCAGGCGGGGCAACTTGTGCAGCCCGGACAAGCCATTGTAGATATGGTTGCCGCCGAAAAATGGATTGTTGCCAATTATAAGGAAAGGCAAACGGCAAATATCCGCGAGGGGCAAGAGGTGGAAATTGAGGCAGATGCCGTGCCGAATGTACAGTTCAGAGGCGTGGTAAAATCGCTTTCGCGGGCTACGGGCGCGAGTTTCTCGCTTCTTCCGCAGGACAATTCGGCGGGAAACTTCGTGAAAGTGCAGCAGCGTATTCCTGTCCGCATCGAATTTACTGCCGACAACAAACCCGAAGATTTGCAGCGGCTCAGGGCGGGTATGAATGTGGAATGTGAGGTAAAATATTGAAAAATGCACGAACACACAAAATTTTCCATTCCAACAATTCGCAACTTTGTTCCCGAAAAAATAAAACCTTGGATATTAATCATTTTTGTTATCGTTTTTCAATTTTCGGGTGGGGTTTATTTGGCTGCCGTTAGCGAAATGGTTGGCTCGCTCGCGCTGATGCAGGAGGATATTCAAATGGCGGGCTATGCCTCAATGGTAGGTATGGCACTGAATTTCAGTATTATATTTCGGCTAAAGTTCCGTTTTACATCAAAATGGATTCTTATTTCCTGCTCGCTCGTGCTGATTGCGTGCAACTTCATTTGTATGCACGCATCAAGCGTTCCCCTGCTTGTGGCAATCTGTTTCATAGCGGGCTTTTTCCGAATGTGGGCAACTTTTGAGTGCAATTCGATTATTCAACTTTGGATAACGCCAACGCGCGATTTGTCGGTGTTTTTCTGCTACATTTACCTCATTGTGCAGGGCTGCATACAGTTTTCGGGGCTGACGACAATTTACACCGCTTTTCTCGCAAAATGGGAATATATGCACCTGATAAGCGTTGCGCTGCTCGGTTTGCTGCTGCTCGTGGTGGTGATTTGTTTCCGCACCAGCCGCGTGATTAAAAAACTGCCGCTCTACGGTATTGACTGGCTCGGCGGGCTGCTTTGGGGGCTGACAGGTTTGTCCGCCATTTTCGTTTGCGTTTATGGCGAATATTACGACTGGTTTGATTCGCCTCATATTTGCGCCGCAACATTGGCGTTTGCCGTAATGCTTGCGCTGAACATCTGGCGGGCATCGTTTATCCGCCATCCGTATATTTCGCTGAAAACTTGGCGTTTCCCGATTGTTTATCTCACTTTTGCGGCGTATATGGCGGTTTATCTGCTGCTGTCGCCCTCGCACCTTTTCGAGCATATTTTTATGGAACAGACGCTCGGCTACGACACATTAAACCTCATTTCGCTGAATTGGGTGGCGTTGCTGGGCATTGCGGCGGGCGCGTTTTTCACTTGGCGAACATTCGCCGTGCGCAAATGGCAGTACAAAACAATGAACGTTATCGGTATCAGCGCGATTATCGCTCACCTCGTAATTTTCTATTTTACAATAGATTACAATCTTTCCAAAGAAATGCTGATACTGCCGATATTTCTGCGCACTTTCGGCTATGTGATTATCGGCGTGTGCTTTTTGACCTCTTTGACGCGCGTACCGTTTCAATATTTCCCGCAGGCATTGACAATACAAAATTTTGTGGGCGCAAGTTTCGGCTCGGCACTCGGCACGGCGGTTTTGGCGCGTTTCCTGAAAATTGCAACGCAATGGAACTCGCTCTATTTCAATGCAAATTTTGACAATGTCAATCCCATTGCGCAGCAGAGCTCGCCCGCCGACATTTACGCCGCCATTCAACAACAGGCGATGCTCGTTTCGATGAAAGACCTTTACGGCTGGCTCGCCATTTTTGGGATAATTTGCCTGCTGCTTTTCCTCGCCAACGCAAGCGATTTGCGCCCGAAATATGTTATTCAGCCAACTTTTAAGGCTATAAGAAAGTTAGCGGGAAGGAGAGAATTGTAGAACTTTTTTTTGCATTATAAAAAAAAACGGTTATCATTATTTATCTCAAATAATGATAACCGTTAATGATTGTCCGTAATACAGATTGTTACTTCAACACTTTCAGCAATTCCTGCAACAACAAATGTAATGTCGTTTCGGTTTGAGCGGTATAAAAGTTTCTGTCAATCACAAAAGGCGCATCAGTGCCGATAGCACCTTTCACTGCCCCTTTAACAAATGGGTGTAATGCCAAGCGTTTGCCCGCTGCAATGCCTGTAATGTCGAACAACAGACCGCCCACGCAATGCCCAATGAGCAATTTTCCCTTGTCGCCAAAGGTTTTGATTACCGCCAACAAGTCCTGATATTCGGGTTTCCCCGCATTTTCGGAAAATTTCGGCATCGCATCGCCGCAGGCAAACACAAGCGCGTCATACGCATCTTCGTTGCCTCTCAAATTGGCGACTACATCGTCCGTTTGCAGAGAAATGCCCGAATTGGTTTTAATCTGCGTGGTTTCCGCTACCGCAAAGGTTTTGTACGGAATACCGTTTTCAAAGAATGCTTCCAAATATTGGAACAATCCTGCCCCGTTTACCGGATTTACTGCTAATACTGCAACTTTCTTTTCCATAATACTGATTTTTTGTTTAGTGAATAAATAAATTTACTTACTTTGTCATTGTAAAGGTACAAAAGTGCTGCAAAGGTAAAACAGGAAGTAAATAAAAACAAGTAGGCAGAAAAAGGCAAAATGCTTATTTTCAGATTATTATTATTGGAAATCGGGAAGAAAAAAGTAAAAAAAGTGGAAAAATGTTTTTGCTTGATTAGAGATATTTTAGAAACAAAAATGGTACGGAAAGAGATTAATTGAACATCATATATCTTTCCGCAGCCGCGCCACCGGTATGCCGAGTTGGTCGCGATATTTTGCCACCGTGCGCCGCGCTGTGATAAAGCCGCGCGTTTTGAGCATTGCCGCGAGCGTGTCGTCTGTCAGCGGTTGGCGTTTGTCTTCATTATTAATGTATTCCGCGAGCAGGTTTTTTATTTCGCGGGTGGAAACTTCCTCGCCGCTTTCGGTTTGCGCCGCTTCTGTAAAAAAGTGTTTGAGCGGGAAAATGCCGAAATCCGTTTCCACATAACGGTTGCTGCACACGCGCGAAATGGTGGAAATATCGAAACCCGCCACATCGGCTACATCTTTCATTATCATTGGTTTGAGCCGTGCGCTGTCGCTGGTCAGAAAATAGTCTTTTTGCAGGCGTACAATGGCGTTCATTGTCGTGAGCAGCGTGTTTTGGCGTTGCTTGACCGCCTCGATAAACCATTTTGCCGCGTCAAGTTTTTGTTTCACAAACACAACGGCATCTTTTGCCTCGCGGCTTTGCTTTTTGCTTTCCGAAAAACTTTGCAGCATTTCCGAATAAGTTTTATTTACGCGCAGTTCGGGCGCATCGCCGCCGCAGAGGCTCAATACGAGTTCGCCATTGATATTTTCTACAACAAAATCGGGCGTTATTTCAGTCGTTTTCTTTTCCCACAGGTTATCCCACGCATTGCCGGGCTTGGGGTTGAGTTTCGTTATTTCGGCAATGGCTTGTTTCAATTCTTCTTCGCTGATATTCAGTTTCTTCATTATTTTGTCGTAATGCCGTTTACTGAAATCGTCGAAACAGGAATGAAGTATGGAAAATGAAGAATGAAGAATGCTGTCATTCTTTGGCTCTCGGCTCTTGATTTTTCTGTTGATTTGCAACAGCAGGCATTCCTGCAAATTTCTTGCGCCCACGCCTGTGGGGTCAAAATCCTGAATTATCTCGATTAAATCTGCTATTTTTGACGGTGCCACCGATTTCGAGGTTTGAAACAAAATATCGTCTGCCATTTCTTCCGCCGAGCGTTTCAGGTAGCCGTCATCATCAATATTGCCGATGATGTATTCCGCCAAAAAGCAGTCGTCTGCCGAGAGCGTTCGTTCGCCGAGTTGGTTGAGCAAATGTTCGTGAAACGACACCGTTGCGCTTGTCGGCACTTCGTTCCGCTCATTGTCGGGCGAATAATTATTTACGCTCAATTTGTAATCGGGCGTATCCTCGTCATCGCCAAAATAATCTTCGAGGTTGAAATCATCGTCTTCCTTCTTGCCGAATTCTTCCATTTCATCGGCATTATTTTCCATTTCCGCGTCAAAGTCAGCCTCTTCCCTACCCTCTTCGAGCGCAGGATTTTCTTCTATTTCTTTCCGAATCACGTCTTCCAACTCCACCGAAGTAACGCCCAGCAACTTGACTACTTGCAGTTGCAGCGGCGACATTTTTTGTTGAAGTGATTGTTGCAGATGTTGGCTCAGCATAGTTTATAATTACAAAGTACAAAGATAGGAACTTTTTTTATGAATTTGATTTTTTCAAAGAAAATTCTTCATTCTTCATTCTTCATTCTTCATTTTTCACTACCTTTGCCCAATAAAATAATTTTTATGTCCATCAAAGTAGAAAATATCAGCAAAAAGTACGGCAGCCAACAGGTGTTGGACAACGTATCCTTTAATATTCCATCGGGGCAAATAGTCGGTTTTCTCGGTCCCAACGGCGCGGGCAAATCCACAATGATGAAAATCATCACCGGATTTATCCCCGATTTCACCGGCAATGCGGAGGTCGCAGGCATCAATATCCGCACCGCGCCCATCGAGGCAAAACGTATGATTGGCTACCTGCCCGAACACAATCCGCTGTACTTGGATATGTACGTGAAAGAATACCTGCTTTTCGTGGCAAAAAGTTACGGAATGGGGCGCGAGAGCGCAAAAAAGGTCGATGAAATGGTGCAGAAAACCGGTCTGACCGAAGAATACCGTAAGAAAATCGGGCAACTGTCCAAAGGCTACCGCCAGCGTGTCGGCTTGGCGCAGGCGTTGATACACGACCCGCAGGTGCTTATCCTTGACGAGCCAACCACCGGACTTGACCCCAATCAGGTGGTCGATGTGCGTAACCTCATCATCGAAACCGGCAAAGAAAAAACGGTGATGCTCAGCACACATATTATGCAGGAAGTCAAAGCAATATGCCAGCGGGTAATGATTATCAACAAAGGGCAACTCGTGGCAGACGATGCCCAAAGTATGCTCACCGAAACGCTTGATTTCGTGGTGGAAACCGAACAGCCAATTGACGAGCAGCATTTTTCCGCCATCGCGGGCATCATTCAGATTTCGCCCATTTCATCGAACATTATTGAGATACAAGCCACCCGCGATATTCGTTCCGATATTTTCCAAACGGCACTTAACAAAGGTTTGATGATTAAAACTTTGAAGCAAAAAGAACAGAATATGGAAGAGGTATTTAGGGAATTGACGAAATAATGAAAACAGAAACTATCAACCCCATAAAACACCTGTACGAAACGGCTTTTCCACCGGACGAAAGGCGAGGTTTTGACGAGTTACAAAAACTTTTCGCCGAAGAAAACGATATGCACATTCAGATTGAACACCTGAACGGCGAACTATTGGGCTTTATTATTTATTGGACATTTGAGCAGTTTATTTATGTAGAGCATTTTGCCGTTGCAGAGCCGTTTAGAGGCGGCGGACACGGCACAAAGATGTTTAACGATTTTCTGAAAAATGCCCGGCTCACCGTTGTTCTGGAAGTAGAGCCGCCCGAAAATCCTGTTGCCGAAAAACGTATACAGTTTTATGAGCGTTTGGGAATGACACTGTGGCGTTTCCCTTATACACAACCGCCTTACAGCGCAGAGAAAAATCCGGTAGATATGCGGATAATGAGTAGTGGCGATTTGGGGGATGAAAGCGAATTTGAGAAAATGAAGAAGGTGATTTTTGAGAATGTTTATTTTAGATAAGTATATCAAAATAATTATTGTAACATTTTAAAACTTCGTGATTTTTCGTGTAAAAAATTGAATTACACGAAGACAGGAAAATATAACATTGCTCGCTTTTTTAGTTGACGGACACTGCAAAGGGTTGAGACACTTTTTGGAAGAATTTACGGGATTTCTTGAACGAAAAAGATAAAAATAATACCATTTTTACAATGAAACAACTATTATCTATATTGCTGATTGCTATCCTATCCACTTCGGTGGTGTATGGACAAAAAACGGGAAATTTTGAAAAACTGATTGAAGAAACAAATCGGTATTTGAATGTTTATGATGGACTCACTCCTTTTGGAGAGTACTATAGTGTTAAAGAATTGGGATTAACAAAGAAAGAAATCAAAGAAATAGTAAGTTATAATAATGATTGTATCCCCACTAAAAAAGATTCTATTGAAGCTCACGATGCAATCATGTTCTTTCAAGATTTAATTATTAAAAATATAGGTAAAATTATTGAACACAAAGAATTTTACAAACTCAACGACAATGATTTACCAGCATTAGGAATAATAAAGTCGAAAGATAATAAACTGTATAACTTCAAATTATATGAAAACAGTGGTGGCTCTTACCATTCATGTTTTTCAATCATGTTTTATCGAGATAATTCAACTTTAATTAACGCAGAATACTCGACAGAAGGAGATTCCGAGTCTTTTTTTAAAAGAGATGGTTATGTTGGTATTGATACTATCAATACAAGTGATGGAACTAAGTATGTATTAACAGGTTGGGTTCAAGGTTGTAATGCTTGTTTTGAAACAAGCATTGAATTAGTGCAATTCAAAGATGGTGAATGGATAAATGATTTTTCTTATTCTGTAGAATCCCGTTCTTATAATGAAGTATTATTATACGACCCCAAAACTAAAACAATTTCCGTAGAATATGAAACGGACGATTTAACTCAAAGTTGTACTTGCGAACAAAAACAAGAGCCGGAATATGATTCTTATTTTGATTGGAATAATCGCAAATCCTGCGAATGTACTTTTGTTTTCAATGGAGAAACCTTTGAATTGGCTAAACAATGTTGGGAAATAATTCATAATAAAACAACAAATGAAGAAGAATAAATAATGGACAAATTAAGTATTCAAAATTATAAGTCAGCGTTTGATGCTGTTGTTCAATTCATTCAAAATGAGAACAATGAGCAGATAGAAGTTTGGTTTGCGAGAGATTTGCAGGCTGTTTTAGGTTATGCCCGATGGGAAAATTTTTTAGTGGCAATAAACCGTGCTGTAGAATCGTGTAAAACGCAGAATATCAGCATTAATGACCATTTTCGTGAGGTCACGAAAATGGTCGTATTGGGCAGCGGAGCAAAGCGCGAAGTCAATGATTTTATGCTTACGCGCTATGCCTGTTATTTGATTGCACAAAACGGCGACCCGAAAAAAGAAGAAATCGCTTTTGCGCAAAGTTATTTTGCCATTCAAACACGAAAAGTGGAACTGATTGAGGAACGGCTGCAATTATTTTCGCGCTTGGAAACACGGGAAAAATTACGTGCCGCCGAAAAACAACTTTCGCAAAATATTTATGAGCGAGGCGTTGATGACAAAGGTTTTGCACGTATTCGCTCGCGAGGCGATACGGCTCTGTTTGGCGGTTTTACTACCGAAGATATGAAAAACCGTTTGGGTGTAAAGTCCTCGCGCCCGCTGGCAGATTTTTTGCCTACGCTGACCATTGCCGCCAAAAATCTTGCTACCGAGATGACCAATTATAACGTAGAAAAAGACGACTTGCAGGGCGAAACACCCATAACCCAAGAACACGTGCAAAACAACAAAACTGTGCGTGAGATGTTGGGAAAACGCGGCATCAAACCCGAAAACCTGCCGCCTGCCGAAGACATCAAAAAACTTGAACGCCGTGTAACAAGCGAAGAAAAGAAAATAGAACAGACAAGCCCGAAATTGCCAAAAAAAGAATAAAAACACACACGGAAAATTATGGAACAACCTTTCGACATAAGAACCAAAGCCGCCGAGCACGAAAAAGAATACGAAAACGTGCTGCGCCCACTCAGTTTCGCCGATTTCAACGGGCAAAGCAAGGTGGTGGAAAACCTCAAAATCTTTGTGCAAGCGGCGCGTATGCGTGGCGAGGCACTCGACCACGTGCTACTGCACGGGCCTCCGGGGTTGGGCAAAACCACGCTCTCGAACATCATAGCCAACGAACTCAGCGTGGGATTTAAAATCACATCGGGACCCGTGCTGGACAAGCCGGGCGACCTCGCGGGACTGCTCACCGGACTGGAGCCGAACGATGTCCTTTTCATTGACGAGATTCACCGCCTCAGCCCTGTGGTGGAGGAATACCTGTACTCGGCGATGGAGGACTACCGCATTGACATAATGATAGACAAAGGTCCTTCGGCGCGGAGCATTCAGATTGACCTCAACCCCTTTACGCTCGTGGGCGCAACCACACGCAGCGGTATGCTCACCAGCCCCTTGCGGGCGCGATTTGGTATCAACTGCCACTTGGAATATTACGACACCGAGATTTTGAAAGAAATCATCAAACGCTCGGCAAAAATCCTCAACGTGCCGTGCGATGAGCGGGCGGCGGCGGAAATTGCGGGCAGAAGTCGCGGGACGCCGCGTATTGCCAACGCGCTCTTGCGCCGCGTGCGCGACTTTGCACAAGTGAAAGGTAACGGAAAAATCGACTACGACATTTCCTGTTTCTCGCTCGAAGCCCTAAACATCGACAAATACGGGCTTGACGAAATAGACAACAAAATCCTCACTTGCCTTATCGACAAATTTGCAGGCGGTCCCGTTGGGCTGACCACCATCGCCACCGCCATCAGCGAAGACCCGGGAACGGTGGAAGAGGTGTATGAGCCTTTCCTCATCAAAGAGGGCTTTCTCAAGCGCACGCCGCGCGGACGCGAGGTTACGGACTTGGCGTATAAGCATTTGGGGAAAAACAGAATTGATAACGAACAAGGATATTTATTTTAGATGATTAACATTTTAGGCATAGAATCTTCCTGCGATGACACATCGGCAGCGGTCATCAGCGATGGCTACCTGCTGTCGAATGTTACGGCGGGGCAGGCGGTGCACGAGGCGTATGGCGGCGTGGTGCCGGAGTTGGCATCGCGGGCGCACCAGCAAAACATCATTCCGGTGGTACACGAGGCGTTGAAACGCGCCAATGTGCGGAAAGAAGACCTGTCCGCAATCGCCTTTACGCGCGGACCCGGGCTGATGGGCTCGCTGATGGTCGGCACATCGTTTGCCAAAGGACTGGCGCAGGCATTGGACATTCCGCTCATTGACGTCAATCACTTGCAGGCGCACGTTTTAGCACATTTCGTAAAAGAGAAATATGCAGAAAGCAAACAGCCGACATTTCCCCTTCTCTGTTTATTGGTATCCGGCGGCAATTCGCAAATCATTTTGGTAAAGTCTTACAAAGAAATGCAGGTCATCGGGCAAACGATAGACGATGCGGCGGGCGAGGCGTTCGACAAGTGCGCCAAAGTGATGGGTTTGCCCTACCCGGGCGGTCCCGTGATAGACCGTTTGGCAAAAGAGGGCAACCCGCGAGCCTTCAAGTTCAGCAAACCGCAAATCGCGGGTTTCGATTACAGTTTCAGCGGACTGAAAACCTCTTTCCTCTACACCCTGCGCGACAGGTTGAAAGAAAACCCCCATTTCATCGAGGAAAACAAGAACGACCTCTGCGCCGCGCTGCAACTGACGGTGGTGGAAATCCTGATGGACAAACTGCGCCGCGCGGCAAAAGAACTGCGGATAAAAGAAATTGCCGTAGCGGGCGGCGTGTCTGCCAACTCCGCCCTGCGCGAGGCTTTCGTGCAACACGCCGAGAAATACGGCTGGAATGTATTTATTCCCAAATTCGCTTTCACTACGGACAATGCCGCGATGATAGCCCAAACAGGGCTGTTTAAATATGCCGATGGAGATTTTTGCGAGATAACCGAAGTGCCTTTTGCGCGGGTGGGGGTGTAAATTAATTCCTGCGGCAAATATATAAGAATTAATGTAATATTTCTTTGCGCCTTTGCGTTTTAGCGTACTTTGCGTTTAGTATGAATAAATATTATAGAAAACAAGTTTTATACTAAACGCGAAGTTCTCAAAGTTGCAAAGCCGCGAAGTTTTTCACTTGTAAAACACAACATTTGATTTTTTCATACATATATACATTTTTATGTTGCAAAACATATCATTTTATTTGCACATATCAAAATTCCCTTTTACTTTTGCCCCATCAAAATAAATTTAATAATTAAAAACAAAAACACAATGAAAAAGATTTTATTTTACCTGATGCTTGCCCTAAGCGTGGCAACCACAGCAAGTATGATGACCGCCTGCGGCGATGACAAAGACAAAGAAGAACCGAAACCACAACCAACTTTGGTTACAAAAAATTTAGTGGTTTCGTTCAGTTCTAATCATTCTGCAGATGCAGTATTCACAAAAACTTTAAATAAAGACACATTAGATAAAATATTTTCAGATTCAAACGTTGGAACACTTAAAATTGAATTTATGAATGCAACTAATTTAGGAACAGTTAGTACAAACGCCATTAAAATGGCAGTTGATTCTTTGCATCAGGCTGTAAATAATTCTGTTTATGGTTCAAAAATAAAAATTGAAAGTACAGTATGGTTTGTGAATTCGACAGTATTTAATTCATTGCCGGAGGAAACAAAACAAAAACTTCAAGCAATGGGTATTGAATTGTTTGATATGTCGTTGGCATTGAATAATTCTGTCGCTGTTCGGCGTAAGTCTGTTCTGTTGTCGTAAGAATATCGTAACTTCGTAGGGGCGGAAAATTTTCCGCCCTTTCATTTGGTTGATTGTAGGGGCGAGGGCAAGCCTCGCCCCTACAATCAATCAAAATAAAAGAGAAAGCGAAAAATATTTCGCCCCCACAAAAAATAAAACGCCAAAACCTGCCACAGAACATAAAAAAATATTTGGTAGATTAAAAATAACGCCGTATCTTTGCAGCACTTAAAAATACAATATATATATGAACAAGAAAAGTTCTGACTTAGTGTCGGGCTTTTTTTTGTTATTAAACATCATCATAATTATGGCATCAATAACTTATATGACAGAAGAGGGCTACCAAAAAATCTTGGCGGAACTCAATCAACTGGAAAGCGTGCAACGCCCCTCCATTTCAAAGCAAATAGCAGAGGCGCGGGACAAAGGCGACCTCTCCGAAAACGCCGAGTACGACGCTGCCAAAGAGGCGCAGGGTATGCTCGAAATGAAAATCGCGCAGATGAAGGACATCATCGCAAACTCGCGCATCATAGACGAAAGCAAACTGTCCACCGACACCGTGCAACTGCTCAACAAGGTTACCATCAAGGACTTGGGCAGCGGGCAAACGATGACCTACACCATCGTGTCCGAAAGCGAGGCAAACCTGAAAGAGAAAAAACTCGCCATCAGTACGCCCATCGCCAAAGGCTTGGTGGGCAAAAAAGTGGGCGATAAGGCGGAAATCACTCTGCCCATAGGCAAAAAAACATTTGAAATTCTCGAAATCAGTCTATAATTGTTAATGGTTAATTGATAATGGTTAATTGATAATGGTTAATGGTCAGCAGTTTCATTAACCATTAACCACTAACCATTAACCATTAACCACTAACCACTAACTATTATGGCAAGCATTTTTTCAAAAATTATATGCGGCGAGATTCCTTCGTACAAAATAGCCGAAGACGACCGCTACTTTGCCTTTTTGGACATCAACCCGATAGCCAAAGGGCATACGCTCGTTATCCCGAAACAGGAAACGGACTATATCTTCGACCTCGAAGACGCGGAACTTGCGGGGCTGCACATTTTTGCAAAGCGGGTGGCGCAGGCGGTTGAAAAAACCGTACCCTGCAAGCGGATTGCCGTGCTGGTGTCGGGGCTGGAAGTGCCGCACGCGCACGTGCATTTGATACCGCTCAATCGCGAGGCGGAAATCAATGTTACCGCGCCGAAACTGAAACTGCCGCACGAGGAAATGCAGGAAATCGCGGAAAAAATAAGAAGTAACTTTGAATAAAACCCTTAACCGTCAGATAAATCTGACGGCAATTGATAAAAAAAGTCGGTTTAAACCGACTTATGACATCTATCGCCGTCAGTTTCAACTGACGGTTTGCAGAAGATTAATAAAATAATGAAAAGCATTTTTGCCTGTCTCATCGGCGTTTTCTCCATCTTCACGCTCTGTTCTTTCGGCGTGTTGGAGCAAAATGTGATGCAAAACAAAATCAGTTTCTACACCGACCCGCAAAGGGTACATTCGCTCAATATTTTTGAAGTATCGACTTTTGCGGGCGATACCGTGCCTTTGCGCCGCTACGATGTGCGCGAACGGCTCGACCGCGAATTGCTCGCCTTTACTTATATGCACAGCACTACTTTTTTGTTGATAAAAAGGGCGAATTTATATTTCCCTGTCATTGATTCCCTGCTGACGGCAAACGGCGTGCCTACCGACTTCAAATATTTGGCATTGATAGAAAGTTACCTGAATCCGCAGGCAGTGTCGCCGGCAAAAGCGGCAGGAATTTGGCAATTTGTACCCGGCACGGCACGCGATTATGGTTTGGAGGTTACCGACCAGGTTGATGAACGTTATGATTTAGAAAAATCGACCATCGCTTTTTGCAAGTATATTAAGGGAGCATACTCGCTTTATAACGATTGGGCAACGGCAGCAGCGGCTTATAACGGCGGGCGCAGCCGCATCAGCACGCAACTGAGAAAACAGAATGTTAGCAACTTTTTCGACTTATACCTGAACGAGGAAACAACTCGCTATGTGTATCGCATTTTGGCGGCAAAAGAAGTGATTGCGCACCCTTGGAAATATGGTTTTACGCTGAGCAAGCAGGATTTTTATCATACGGTGGGAGTGAAAGAATTGTCGGTTGATAGCACCGTTGTTGATTGGGCTGAATGGGCGCAAATGCAAAACTGCTCGTACTCGCAACTGCGGTATTTTAATCCCTGGATTTGCGACCCGCGATTGGATAATCCGAACAGGAAAGTGTATAAAGTGAAAATACCGAAGTCGGAAGATTTGGATTTTGAAATGAATAAAGTATTTATTTATAACAGGGAATGGTTAGATGAATAAACCGCTGATACTGATAACAAATGATGACGGCTACGATGCGCTGGGCATTCGCTCGCTGACGGAAAGCCTGCGGGGCGTGGGCGAACTTTTCATTGTCGCCCCGGACTCGCCTCGTTCCGCGCAGTCAAGCGCATTGACGGTTGTCAATCCTATTCGCGCCGAGAAAATGCACGAAGAAAGCGACCTTACTATATATAAATGTAGCGGTACGCCGGTGGATTGTGTGAAATTGGCACTCGACCAACTCGTGCCGCGAAGACCGGCGTTGTTGGTTTCGGGGATTAATCACGGCGTTAATTCATCGAGCAGCGTGATTTATTCCGGCACAATGGGCGCGGCGATGGAGGGTGCGCTCAATCATATTCCGTCTATCGGCTTTTCGCTGTGTTGCGACCACAATCCCGATGCGGATATGAGTATCGCGATGCCTTTTGCTACGGAGATTTCCAAAAAAGTGCTTGAACGAGGCTTACCTGACGGCATTTGCCTGAACGTGAATATTCCCTACGAAACGGCAATAAAAGGCGTGCGCATTGCCCGCCAAGCAATGGGCGACTGGACAGAAGAATATATTTGCCGGAAAGACCCGGGCGGGAAGTATTATTATTGGCTCTCGGGCAATTTCAGTTGCGAAGACCGCCGAGACAACACGACCGATGAATGGGCTTTGCACAACGGCTACGTGTCCATCGTGCCGACTGCGGTAGATTTAACGGCTTACGGATTTATAAATGAACTTAAACAGTGGTTTGTATGAAAATGAAAGATAGTTTTTGGTGGGGGCTTGCGCCTGCGTTGATTATTCCGTTTGTGATTGTGATGTGCGTCATTATGCACAACACGGAGCAAGATATTTTATCCGTTGTCGGCAAATTGCCGATAATTATCCGCAACAGCGGCATTTCCCGCTTGATGATTAGCATTTTGCCTAACCTGCTTTTGCTCTTTGTCTTTTACGTACTGCAAAAGGACAAAGCCGCTCGCGGGGCTTTTGTGGGAACGGTGCCTTATATTTTGGTGCTGTTTTGGGTGTTTTAACATATAACAATTGTGCCCTTTGTGTAAAAAACTTTGTGTTCTTTGTGGTTTTAATTTCACCGCAAAGTTCGCAAAGATTTTTACCGCAAAGTTCGCAAAGAAATACGCAAAGAGCGCAAAGCATTATCAATAGAATATGTTTTGTGTAAATTTGCGTAATCTGCGTAATTCCGACAAATCGGAACAAGTATTGCGTTCAAAAAAAACTTATAAGACAGCCTCTTTACTCTTTCTTTATCTTCGGCTGTTTCTCTTTTTTCCCGAAAATCTTATCCCAATACCCGCGCATCAGTCCGCCGAAAGTATCAAACTCTTCGCGGTAGATGATGCCTGCGCCTTGTGTGGTGGAGTTTTTGAGGTAGTATTTGTTGTTGGAGTGCGAGTAGGCTTTCAAGCGGAAACCGGAGTTGCCGAGTTTGTATTCAACATCGAAATCGCCGATAAAATTGCTGCCTGCGTAAGCATCATCTCGGTAACCGACTTCGCCATATACATTTAGTTTGTTATCAAAGAACTGCCCGCCCATCGTTACGCCGTATTCTTGCGAAAGGGCGGCATCGCCTTCATCATTGGTGTTGGAAGAAGTTTGATAATTAACCCCTATCGTAAATTTGTCGCTCACCTGCGAGAGCAAACTGTTCAGTTGCGCCGAGAGCGTGGAACTGACCAATGACGAGAGTTGATTGGTGCTGTTTTTGTTTGCATTGTCCGCATTCGTTTCGGCGGGTTGATAGAATGTTCCCATCGCCAGAAGGTAAATCATTTGGCGATTCATCATATCTTCGGAGTTGATGAAGTTTTTGATGCTTTGCGTCAATTCGTTTTGACTGCCCGGAAATTCGAGGTCGAATTTAATGTTGGGACTCATCAGGTTTCCGCTCAATTTGAGCAGGCAATTTACCCTTACCGATGCGTTCTTGCTTGATGTGGCTGCCGTAAATTCGCTGATGTCGGGCAACTTTGCCGTCAGGGGATAGTAGGCGTTGATGTCGATATTGGCAACGTAGGGCGAGCCGTTCCACTTAATGGTGCTGCCTTCTTTTATTTTGAACTCTTTTTGAATGACATCTTGCAGGCTGAAATGGTATGAGCCGGTGCTGACGGTGTAAGTGCCATACATTTTGAAGTCTGCCGCACGGTCATAATTGAGTTGCAGGCTGCCGCTGCCGGTGGCTTTTATCATATCGCCGGAAATGGGGTCAACAATGAGGCGTATTTCGGCATCGGGCGTAGCCTCTATCTGCAAATTCATTTTGATGTTTGCGCTCGTTGTTTCCTGTGTGCGGCGGGCGCGGCGGCGGGTTTGACCGTTTGCTGCCGCCGTTTGGCTTCGGCTCACAAAGGTAATGAAATTGTTATCGCCCGCCGTTTGATATGCCGAGAATGGAATGGTAAGGCTTGAATGCGGCTCGGTTTTTACGCCGATGTCGAATGTGATTTCGCGGCTGTTTCCGCTGATGCGCAGGTTGCCCGTGCCATATACTTTGCCGTAAAAAGTTTCATTATCCGTTCTCTGCGTATTCAGTCCCAGCATATTGGTAAAACGTCCGTTGATATTGAACACAAAGTTTTGATACAAGTCGTGGCGCACGTTGCCGCTTGCCTTTCCCGAATGTTTTTCGCTGTCGTAAAGCGTGATGTTTTTAAACGAAATGCTGTTGCGGGTCATTCGTATCGTGTCCGAAAACGAGTATGCGGTTTTCAGAAAATCAATCCCGAACTTGCCATCTCTCACCGCGATATTTCCTTCAAAAAGCGGCTTTTTGAGCGAGCCTACCATACGCAGGTTTTGGGCGGAAGCGTATCCGCTCACATTTTGCATCACAGATTTCAAGAAAGGCTGCAAGAAATCTATCGGCAAATCGGTAGCATTCAGCCGCAAATCCAAATCAATATCATTCAGCGGATACACGTAACCGGAGAGGTCAACAATATGTTTTCCGTTGTCGTTGATGCCGCCGTTGATTACGAGGCGTTCCTGCTCGCCCTGCCACACGGAGTTGAGCGTTACATCGCCCCAATGTTTTTTATTAAATGCAAAGTCTTTGGCAAAAATATCTACCTGAAAAATCGGCTTGTCCAACACGTTGCTTACGGAGGCTTTTCCGCTCACAATGCCGTCTATGTCTATGGCGTCCATCACAATAAACTGTTCCAAAATGCGCAGATTGACCTTATCCAAAGTGGCATACAAATAGTCGTTTTCGCTTTTTGAGGCGATGCCGTTGATGGTAATATCTTCGGTAAGGCTGCTTAAAACGATATTGCTAAACGTGATTTTTTCAGGCTCGGTTTTTATGTTGCCCGGCAAAATATCCCAAAGCGTATCGGAAAGAATGAAGTTCGAGGGCAAAATATCGGTGTTGGTAGTCAGGCGGTTGTCCGCGTTTCGCTCAAAAGCGGTAGATGTTGAAACCTCGCCGGCATAAAAACCGTTATTATACTGATTGTTTGTCCATTGCAACTGCGTGTTGAGCATATCGTCTTTTGCCTTTAAGCGCAGATAAACATCGAACACCGAAATGTTTTTACTGTTTGACGCATTAAAGTCGAGTGCCAAATTCATTACATCATCGGGATTGTCGCAAGTGAGGTTTATTTTTTCCAGAAACAGTTTGCCGTTGGTTAAATAAGGAATGATGCCGCGCAAACGGAATTTTTGCGTATAATCATCATAGTAACCGAATACGTTGATGATAGAATCGGCTCTCCATTTGACATTCAGAAAATCGGTAATCGTGTCGGCATTATTTATTTTGAGGGCGAAGTCAAAGTTATTGTCGGTGATTTTCCTCTTTCCATCGTTTTTGGCGTTGCTCAGCGCAGGAATGTATTGCGAGGCAACGTATTGCACGCTCGAAACAATGGTGGATATGGTATATTTCCCTTCGATGATGCCATTCACAAAATCGGAAGAAATGGCAATGCTGCTCAAACTGTCCGAAATATCCGAAAGCAGTTCTATTTTTTTCATTATCAATTTGCTGTTGCCGTTTTGCAAGTAAATATTATTGGCATAAATATTGCCCGTCAAATTGTCCAGATTGTTGCCCCGCACGTTGGTGTTGATGTTGAATGATAACACCATATCGGGATATTTTTTTGTCAACTTCATCTTGGCGGGTTGCAGGTTTTGCACCTTTGCCGTGAAATCGTAGTAAGGCAATGCTTGCGAGAAATCAAGCAAACCGTTGATTGCCACTTTGCCGTTTTCGTCATCGAGGTTAATTTTCCCATCGAATTTGTTGTGGTTGTAATGCCCGTCAAGCGTGATATTGTTGTAAGTATAATCGTTGTAGGTGAAACTGCCCACAAGCCCCTCAATATCGAAGTCGGCGGGTTGGTTTTGCACCTTTGTGCCGTTCAAATGCAGGTTGAAGGTTATATCGCCCATTGCTTTGTTATCCAGCAAGTCGCCGAGTTGGAACTTGTCGGTTTTCATTGAGCCGTGATATTCGTAAATGTCGCCTTTGCGCTGCCGTTTCAGCGAAAAATCGCTGTCGATTTGTCCCAGATTGGTTTTGATATTGCCCACAGCGGTGATGTCCTTTGTCAAATAGCCCTTCGTTTCGCCGCGAAAATTGATTTTTTCGATATTTTGCAACGTTTTCGGCAACTGAAACGGCTCATCTTTGAACGCTGCAATGAGATTTTCGGCATCTTGTTTGGTGCAGGTTAAATTAGAAATGCCTGCCGTCAGGTAAGTGTTTTCGATGTCCGGCAGCCCGTCAAATTTAAAATAACCGACAAGTTGCGTGGCGTTGCCGTAAGTGATTTTCAGCGTGGGACAAATCAGTTTCGACACCGAGCCGGTAAAAGTCCCCGAAATATTAAACTTCTGATTAATGTTTTTCAGCCTTGGCGCAAATACCGCAAAGTCGCCGATAAAAACGTCAGAAGGCATCACACAAAGTTCAAAATCCACGCTGTCGGTAAAATGTTTGAAGTTTGTCAAACTGCCGTATTCAAACGACAACGAACTTGTCCGAATATCGGTTTTGGGCAGTTGCAACACAAAATCACTGATTTCCGCAGCCTGCCCGTTGGCATTCAGCACCGCAGAAATATTCTTGACCGTTAAACCGGATTTCTCAACGAAATCAATGCCTCTTAAACGAACGGACAACGAGTCGCTGTTCAGATAATCAAGAGAAAGTTTCAAATTCAATTTCGACACATCAAGGTTATTCACATCAAAAATGCCTTCCCCTTTCGGCGCGGCGCGGTTGCTTGTGTAAATAATGCGGCTGTCCGTCAGTTGAATGGATTTAAGATTAAGGGAAATGCTTTTCTTCGGCTTGTTGTCTTTGCTTTTGAAAGCCTCAATGATGAAATCGAAGTTATTGCCGTTCTTCGCATCGTTTTTCAGGCAGGCGTACATATTTTTTATGCGGATATGCTGAAACACAAAGCGGTTTCTCAGCATCGGCAGCAGTTTTAGTTTTACATTTAATTCTTTGACATACAGCAGCGTATCGCCCTGTTGGTCGTCAATCTCCACATCATAGAGTTTTATCTGGTTGAAGAGCGAAAACGCCGCATCACTCACCGTTACCTTACTGCCTATTTCATCGGACAAAAACGCCGCCGCCTCTCTGGCAACGCGGCGTTGCACCGCCTCTGTGTTCAGCACAACAAAAGCCGCCAACAACAACAGTATCAGCGACACCACCACCCACATTAATATCTTAATTATCTTTTTGATGACAGAGAAACGGTTTTTTGTGAATTATATTGCAAAAGTATAAATAAGTTTTCTTATTGTGGCAATAAATTTTTATAAATTTCTTTTTTAACTGATTTTACTTGCTCGAAGGCAGCCGCTGAAACCTGAATGGCAGGTGTTTCAAGAGCGATTGCGAGGTTTTGAAAACTATTTTCTTTACGCGAATGGACTCGGCGCGAATATCGTGCTGCTCCTGCGCCTCGCGTATTGCCTCCGCGCTGACCGAAAACGTACCGAAATCGTCAATGCACACGTTGTTGCCGTTGCCCAATTCTTTGAGAATGCCATCGACAAGCATTTTTGCGGCAATTTCCAACTCAAAGGCGTTGAACGTTGTGCCTTCGGCAGTGCGTTTGCAGAGTTCCGCCAGCCCTACGGTTTTGTGGCTGATAATGCGCGGATACAATCCCCGTTTTCGACTTCCTTCCGGGTGTATATTGTCGTTATGCTTGTCCAAGCGGTAATATATGCTCATTTGTACTTATATTTTAATGGTTTGTACGGTATATATTAATCCATTTCACGCTTTCTATTGTTTTTGTGATGTACATCGTGCTTTTGCCTGATGTACATCTCTTTGTTTTGTGATGTACATTGTGTTTTTGTATGATGTACAGCACGTGTATAATGGGTCGTGTTCTCTTGTGTAAATGTTGCTGTTGTGTTAGGTAAAAGTTGGGTTTCTTTTTTGTAATGATTTTTGTGGGGTTTGGGGTTTTCGTCTTTGCCCTGCTCTATTAGGTTGCGGTTATTTTTTATCTTCAATACTTTCAATCAATTTCTCAAAATCACTCTTATAATTTCTGTCCTGAATAACACGAAATTCGGAATATTCGGCAATCGCTTTTTCGTCTGCCTGCTCTTTACTGACTTTTCCAAAACCTTTTAAAACAGGCAACGCATTAAGTTTTAAATAATCGTTCATAAATTCGAGCCATTGCTGCATTGTGGTAGGTAAGCGTTGTTCGGCGCGAAGTTCGGCAATGTCCAAGAATGCCGAAACTACCAATGCAAGCCGTTTGAGTTCGTTTTCCGCCAGATAATTTTTC
>JAISJU010000200.1 GCA_031261165.1 Prevotellaceae bacterium | reverse complement strand
CCCAGCCCGAGCCGAACAGTCCGACTGCAGCCGCCGAAAATTCCTTTTTGAAATTGTCGAAACTGCCAAAATTTTTGTCGATAGCCTCTGCAAGTTTGCCCGCAGGCACAGCGGCTTTCGGTTTGGGCGAGAACTGCGTAAAGTACAGATTGTGGTTAATGACTTGCCCCGCGTTGTTGAACAGCGCACCTTCGGGCGAATTGCGAAAAATGTCTTCGAGCGTCATCTTTTCCCAGTCTTTGTCGGCAATCAAGCCGTTCAGGTTATTGACGTATGTTTGAAGATGTTTGCCGTGATGAAACTCAATGGTTTGCCGGCTGATGACGGGTTGCAATGCGTCTGACGCATAAGGCAACGTAATTAATTCAAATGCCATAATTGATTAAGAATTAAAAGTTTTTTCGGGGATAAAGGTAGAAAATAGTTTTGATTAGAGCAAGAAAAAAGTGTGAAAATAAAAAAATTAAATTATATTTACCGTTTTATTTGTTTGGTATTGATAAAAACACTACTTTTGTCCCCGCAAAAAAAAAACGATGGCGGGATAGCTCAGTTGGTTAGAGCGTCGGATTCATAACCCGGAGGTCACGAGTTCAACTCTCGTTCCCGCTACAAAAAAAGAGGTTGTTGATAACAGCCTCTTTTTTATTTCATTATTAAAAATAATTTCATTATCAATTTCTCATAATTTTTCTCATTAAAATAAAATGTTTCGATAGTGTCGCTATTTTTTGCATCTTCATAACCATTTTCGATACGCAATTCACAATTATATAATTAATGTCTTCTTATTTGATGGTTTACTTTTTCATCTATTTATTGGGTAAAACAAGAAACAAAAGATGGGAAAAAGAAAATTGATTTTAATTCTATTTTTCTTGTAAATTGTTTAAAACCTGTAATAATTCAGGATAAAATTCCGAAAAGGTAATGTTTTTCTCATCTCTTTGCTTTTCAAAATCTTTTAGTTTTTCAATAAGCGGCTCAATATAAATAAAATGATGATTTAACTCATATTCTAATCGCGTATTAGCCTTTTGAGAATCTAAATATAATTCTCGCAATCTGACATTTACAGCCCTTACAATATGCTCATTAACACAGATTTGCCATAACATGTAGGCTTGTTTTGACATCTCATCTTTTATCGGCTCAAACAATTTTTCCAAAGATGAAACTCTATCGGCATATTTGTCGGCTAATGGATTTACAAAAGGATGTGCAAACTCGTGCCAAGCATAAAAAATTAAGTGATTCATAAGTATATATGGAATGCTGTCTTTTATAGACTCTGTTGGAATACAGGCATAAACATTATTTTTCCCGTCAGCATCAAGAGTCTCAAAGCCATATCCTCCCATAAATGCAGGCGTTACTATAACATTATAGTTTTCTTTTGTTTCGTTAAAGTAGTCTTCTAATGTTTTAACAAAGTCTATTTCAGTCATATCTGAAATGGTCATATCCAATATTTGGTTGTAAAATGATTGTTTACTGTTCCAAAAAGTTTCAAAATCTGATATTTCGGCAAATTGTTTTATAGATTTTCGGTATTGTTCCAAATTGTCTTCACCACCACTTCGTTGCAATAATGAATCATTCGAAATTGTAATCTGTCGTTCTAATTCGGGAGGTTGTGATAAATACATCATGTATTTTACAGGAGCATCGAAGACAAAACCATGTTCCCATAAAACACCATCGGTCATTACAACTGCTTCCTGTGAAGAAAAAGGTGCAAAGTAGTTTAAAATGTCTTTGCTATAAGGTGAACCTCTATTTATCATAGGATAATTTGACAGTAACTGAACTGCCGATAATAACTCCATTCTTGGGTCAATGGCAATATTCAATTTTCCTATTTTACGTTCAACTGGTTGAATGTTTGCGCCATTAACCAAACCTTGATTTAGGCACAGAATGAGTATTAAACTCATAAATTTACTTGACTTTTTCATACTTTAAGCATTTGTTATTATCCTAATTAGATTATTTTATTTGTCAAAAAAAATGATTTTAACCTTTGATGTTTTCCTTTTTTTTGTAGTAGTTGTTTCCGAACACAAAGACACAAATTTTTGAAACGCAAAAATAAGCATAATTTTCATAACGCAAAGGCTTGTTGGATTTTTTTTTATGCGATGGTGTAGAATTGCTATTATTTTTATACTTTTGTACCGTTAAAGATTTATCCTTTTTTACTTATGAAAATAGCAATAGTAGGCACCGGTTATGTGGGTTTGGTTTCGGGTGCGTGTTTTGCCGAAATGGGCATCACGGTTACTTGTGTGGATATTGACGCGCAGAAAATTGACAACCTCAAAAAGGGCATTATTCCCATTTATGAGCCGGAACTTGATACGCTTGTGAAACGCAACGTAGAGGCAGAACGCCTGTTTTTTACCACCGATTTGCGCGACTGCCTCAACGATGTGGAAGTAGTCTTTTCCGCAGTAGGCACTCCGCCGGACGAAGACGGCAGCGCAGACCTCCGTTATGTGCTTGACGTGGCGCGGACTATCGGGCAAAATATGCAGAAATATGTCCTCGTGGTAACGAAAAGCACCGTTCCGGTCGGCACTTCCGTTAAAGTGAAGCAAGCCATTCAGGCGGAACTTGATAAGCGCGGCGCGAAAATCGACTTCGATGTAGCCTCCAACCCCGAATTTCTGAAAGAAGGTGCGGCTATCAAAGACTTTATGAGTCCGGATAGGGTAGTGGTGGGCGTGGAAACGCAACGTGCGCAGGAGTTGATGACGAAACTGTATAAGCCGTTTTTGCTCAATAACTTCCGCGTGATTTTCACCGATATTCCCTCTGCCGAAATGATAAAATATGCTGCCAATGCGATGTTGGCAACGCGCATCTCGTTTATGAACGATATTGCAAACTTGTGCGAAATCGTGGGCGCAGACGTGAATATGGTGCGCAAAGGCATCGGCAACGACTCGCGTATCGGCTCGAAATTCCTCTATCCGGGCTGCGGATACGGCGGCTCCTGTTTCCCAAAAGATGTGAAAGCGTTGATAAAAACCGCACAGACTTACGGCTACGAAATGCAGGTGTTGAAAGCCGTAGAGGCGGTAAATGAAAAGCAAAAAAGCATTCTTTTTGATAAATTGCAAAAACATTACGGTGGCGATTTGGCGGGCAAAACCATCGCGCTGTGGGGCTTGGCGTTCAAACCCGAAACTGACGATATGCGCGAAGCACCATCGTTGGTAACGATTGAAAAATTGCTGGCAGCGGGTTGTCGCGTGAAATGCTACGACCCCATTTCGATAGACGAGGCACGCCGCCGACTGGGCGATACGGTGGAATTTCCCGAAAGTATCTACCTCGCCGCCAAAGATGCCGATGCCGTGCTGCTGCTGACGGAATGGAAAGAGTTTCGCGTGCCGAACTGGCAAAAAGTGAAGGCGGAAATGCGCCAACCGCTCGTGATTGACGGCAGAAATATTTATGACAAAGAAGAATTGATTGAAAACGGTTTTATATATTATTCCATAGGACGATGAAAAACAGAAATTTCGTTTCCATAACCGATTATACGAAAGACGAAATCCTCGAAATTCTCGATTTAGCCGAAGAGTTTGAGCAAAATCCCAACCAAAATATTTTGGAGGGAAAAGTTATTGCCACGCTTTTTTTCGAGCCTTCCACGCGCACGCGCTTGAGTTTTGAAACGGCTGTCAATCGGCTTGGCGGGCGGATTATCGGCTTTTCAGATGCCGCCACGTCAAGTTCGTCAAAGGGCGAAACGCTCAAAGACACCATCACAATGGTAAGCAACTACGCCGACCTCATCATTATGCGCCACCCGCTTGAGGGTGCGGCGCGGTACGCTGCCGAAGTGGCGGGCGTGCCGATTGTCAATGCGGGCGATGGAGCAAATCAACACCCCTCGCAAACGATGCTCGACCTCTATTCTATCCGCAAAACGCAGGGCAGGCTCAACAACCTGAAAATCACAATGGTGGGCGACCTCAAATATGGGCGCACAGTGCATTCGCTCTTGATGGCAATGTCGCACTTCAACCCGACTTTTGATTTCATTGCGCCCGCCGAACTGCAAATGCCCGAAGAATACAAAATGTTTTGCCGAAACCACCATATTCCCTACACGGAACACGCCGAAATGTCCGATATTTCCGATGCGGATATTCTGTATATGACACGCGTGCAGAAAGAGCGTTTTCAGGATTTGATGGAATACGAAAAAGTGAAAAATATTTATACATTGCACAATGCAATGCTCGAAAACACGCAACCGAATTTGCGCGTGCTGCACCCGCTGCCCCGTGTAAATGAAATTTCCTGCGATGTTGATGACAACCCGAAAGCCTACTATTTTCAGCAGGCGAAAAATGGGGTGTATGCGCGGCAGGCAATAATTAGTAAGGTGTTGGGAGTAAGGTAAAGCTAATTTAGATATTCCATTTTTTCAAAAAATGGAATGTCTTTTTTATAATGCTGCTAACCGCGCAATATATTTCCCCAAAATATCAAACTCAATATTCACCACCGTGCCGACCGCGATTTGGTGGAAATTCGTATGTTCGTAAGTATAGGGAATAATGGCAACCTGAAAGGTATTTTCCGTTGGATTGCAGACGGTCAGGCTCACGCCATTGACTGTAACCGAGCCTTTATCCACCGTGAAATAGCCGCGCTGCGCCATTTCTTTATCCAACGGATACTCAAAAGTATAAAGATAACTGCCCTCAGCCTCTTCCACGTTGCGGCAAACGGCGGTTTCATCAACGTGCCCCTGCACAATGTGTCCGTCTAGCCTGCCGTTCATCTGCATACTACGCTCAATATTCACTTTGCTGCCGATTTCGAGCAAGCCGAGATTGCTGCGTTCCAGCGTTTCTTTTATCGCCGTAACGGTATAAGTATCAGCGGTTTTCCGCACCACTGTAAGGCATACGCCATTGTGCGCCACGCTCTGGTCAATTTTCAGTTCGCCCACAAACGAGCAGGCAAGCGTGATGTGCAGATTTTCGCGCTCTTTTTGCAATGCCACTACCTGGGCGGTTTCTTCTACTATTCCCGAAAACATATTTTAGACATTAAAATGTTAGACATTAGATTTTAGCACGCAGATAACGCAAAGAAACGCAGATTTTCGCAGATAATATAAAAAAATCTGCGAAAATCTGCGTTTTTATCAGCGTCATCTGCGTGCTGAATAGAGGTTCCTAGCAGATTCGAACTGCTGTACACGGTTTTGCAGACCGCTACCTAACCACTCGGTCAAGGAACCATTTTTTTGTGGTTTGAGGGCGCAAAGGTAGCAAAAATTTTAATACAAACCTAATTTTTTCTCTACTTTTTGCACAAATTCTTCAAATCTTCCGAATTTCCATTGAAAACATTTATATCCACATCGCCATAAACCCCATTCACACGGGCTTTGTCGCTATGTTGCCAAAAAATCCACTTGCTCGAAGTTTTTATTTTGCTCTTGTAATAATGCGCTATCCAAAAGGGGTAATCCTTAAAATCCTCGCCCGACAAATAATCCTTATGAAAGGAGTTGGAACAGTAAATAATCGGTTTTACACCATAATGAGCCTCAACGAGTTGCAACCAATTTTTGATGCCTTTCCGCATATTTTCGTTGCCGAATGGGCTTTCTTCTTCAATGTCGAGCACCGGAGGCAAATCACCTTTTTGCAGTTTTACGAGCGAAATAAAGTTTTTTGCCTGCTCGGTGGAATTGACACCGGGCTTGTAGTAATGATACGCTCCGCAGATAACGCCGTTTTTGCGGGCGTTTTCCATATTGTACGAAAAATACTTGTCTGACATAATTTTACCCTCGCTTGACTTGATAAAGACAAAGGCAATGTGCGGCTCATCGGGGCGCAAATTATTCACTTCCGACCAATTTATTTTGCGCTGCCAATGCGAAACATCTATGCCGTGTACCGTGTAACCACTCGGAATGCTCACGCCAAAGTGCTTTTCGCTGAAAAAAATGTGGTTGATGTCCTCAAAATGGACACTGCATACATTATATAATACAACGATTTTGCGCTTTGCCGTATTGTTTGTCGCCACAAAAACGGCTGCCGCAATGATGGCTGCCCAAACGAAGTATTTCAGTTTGCTTGATTTTTTCTTTTTGGCTGGCTTTTTGCTTGGTGTTTTTTTCTTCTTTTTCATTTTTTTCTTTTTCTGGATTGCTTCGCTTCGCTCGCAATGACGGTACTTTCTTTTTTCGGTGGCACTTACAAACGTTGTGCTGCCCGTCATTGCGAGCGAAGCGAAGCAATCCAGATATAAATCATTCTTCGATTTTCAAACCTTCAATTTTTAGAAATTTATTTTTAGCCATTTCATAATTCGCTTTCCAAATATTCAGTTTCATAAAGCATTCATTGTCAAACTGCTGCTCAATAATTGTGATATTTTCATCTTTTACCACTTTCATCACAGCATTCATTGCCTCGTATGGAAAATGTACGGAAAACTGTACATCAACCGTTTTTTCAATGATTTCGGCATTAGCGAAGGCATCGGCAGCCGCCTCGCGATAGGCAACAATCAAACCGCCTGTGCCGAGCAACACGCCGCCGAAATAGCGCACCACTATAATTAATGTATCCGTCAAATCATTGCTGACGATTTGCCCCAAAATGGGCTTGCCCGCAGTACCCGAAGGCTCGCCGTCATCGTTGGCGCGGAAATCGGTTTTGTCCGCACCCAAACGGTAAGCGTAGCACACGTGTCGGGCATCGTAATACTCTTTTCGGTGTTGCGCCAACAGGTTTTTAACCTCGTCAGCCGTGCGCACCGGCAAGGCAAAGGCAAGAAATTTGCTGCCTTTTTCTTTGTAAATGCCCTCTGAACAGGATTTTATGGTTTTGTAAGTGTCCAATTTTATATTTTTCCGAAAAAAATCATTTTGCGAGTGCAAAATTAAAAAAAAATATTTACCTTTGCGCCCGCAAAATGAAAAAGTTGCGACTTCGTAGCTCAGTTGGTAGAGCAACTGACTCTTAATCAGTGGGTCGAGGGTTCGAGCCCCTCCGAGGTCACAAAACTGAAAATCAACCATTTAAAAAATCAATTTTAGGCAGATTTCAGTTAAAACAGCGTTAAAATAGGAAATGTGAATAGATTTTGTGAATAAAAATAGCGACAAACAGCGACAAACATTGTCAAGTAACGCAATTATTTATTCACTTTATTCACAATTTCTATGATAACAACAAATGAATTTTTCGACATCTACACGCAAATGGTAACGAATAAACTTCAAACAAGAACTTTGTTAGATATTCGCCGCCAACTCAAAGACGGCACATATCACGTTGCCCTCTACCTCAACTTCAAAGGCAAGCAAATGTACATCAAAACCGGCATATCCGCATTAAAAACGGACTTCGATAGCCGCACCGGTACTCTGCTTGGAAAAAATGCACGCATCGGTAACCAAGTTATCCATTCCAAACAAATACGCGCCGACAATATTTTGCTTGAATTGTCAATGGCAAACAAATTGCGGGACTTAACGCCCGAAAAACTCAAAAACATTATCGAAACCGGCGACATTAATTTT
>JAISJU010000221.1 GCA_031261165.1 Prevotellaceae bacterium | reverse complement strand
GATAGACTCTGAGTCTCGTTAATCAAAATGTTTACCGCTGCCGGTCGGTTAAATCTTTCCTTTCTTACAACAAAAGTAAACATTTAACCTCGATTTTTTTACACCGCAAACTTAAGGATAATCTGGTCGTAAAGCGTTGTTTGGTCAGGCAAACTGATTTTGCTGTAAAGTTTTGCTTCAAAGAAAATCAGTTTTTCTGCGGTTTCGATACTTGTATCAACTTCCGTATCTTCGGCGACAGACACTGCATAATAATTTTTGCCAATATGAATTTCAATATTTTGCTCGTCTGCAAATGAAAACGGCGGCGGAATAGGTCGATTCCCGAAGTCGCCAAAAGCATCTTCAAATATTTCGTTCAAAGCAACGGCAATCTTTTGTGCCGACTGATTGCGCAAAACATCGAAACACGACCAAGTCAGCGCGTCTTCGCTGTTGGAACTTATTGCAGGTCGCCATTTATGCTTTTGTTCCTGCCCATTTCGCACAAGCGTTGCATCAAGAAAATCATATAAAGCCTGCTCGCTGCCGGGCAAAATGACGTGGTTGCGTTGATAATTAGAGTAAATCATAATTCATAAATTTGTCCTTTGTTATATTCAAAATTTTCTTTCACTTCTGGTGCATTGTCAAAATAAGATTCAATATCGCCCCAATAAGTACATTTGATATTTTCTGTTTCCATTGGCAGTTTCAAATCTTGAAATTTTCGGATAAAATCATTGCTGGATAGTGGTATAGGCAGAACTGCAACATAATAATATAACTTAGCATTTTTAATTTTGTTTATTGCTTCCTCAACAATTGGATTTTTTCCAATTTTTCTATCGGTCAAGCCTCCTTTTCGGTCATTTTTTTTGAAAATATCATCTAATTCGTAAAAATTTGTATTGTCTGTATCGCCCTTTATTGATTTAACTAAAAGAAATTTGTAAAATAATTGAACAAACACATTTGATGATATGCCATCGAATTTTTTGCGTTCTTTTAATTTGTCATAATTAGTTTCAAGAGAGAATTTGCCTTGACTCGTTTTGACTTTTCCTTCAATAAAAATTACTCGTTTTTCATTTCCTTTTTCGGCAATAATAGTCCAATCATTATCTCCAAAATCTGAAAATGATTGTTCATTTAAAAAAGTGTATAACACTTCATTATCAAAGAAAGCATCTTTAATATCTAACTTCGATAAAAAACCTGATATTTTTTCAGGATGCTTTCGCAAATAAAAAACAATGCTGTTAAAAATTCCTCTTTCAGAATAACCCAATACTTTTATTTCATTCATAATGTTATATTTTTAAAATTTATATGCTACATTTACGTTGTTTTTTTCATTAATCGTTTAATCATATAAATATGCTCTGCTGCAATTTTATAATCGGGCTTGATTTCCAATGCTTTTTCATAACATTCCAATGCCTTATCGTTTTTCCCTTCATTCTTGTATGCAGTTCCCATACTATTGTATGCCGCCGCATAATCGGGCTTTACTTTAATTGACTTTTGGTAATATTTTATTGCCTCATTGTATTTTTTGTTCTTAAAATATTCATTTCCTATACTATATAAAGACTGTGATTTGCTTTCTATTGCAAATACTTTCTTTTCTTCTTTTGCTTTCTTAATTTCTTCTTTTGTATAATAAACTTCGTTCAAGTTTTTTTGAGCCTCTTCATAATCTGGCTTTATTTTAAGTGCTTTATTAAAACAAGTGATGGCTTTATCATATTTTTTGTCATTCAGGAAAACAATTCCGCGATTATTATAAGCCATTGCTGCGACATTTGCCAAAGAATGTTTCACTTCAATAGCCTTTTTTTGATATTCTTTTGCCTTATTGTATTCTTCTTTTCCCAAATAAATTTTACCCAAGTGCTTAAATGCCGCTTCTATTGTATCGTTTTTGTACAATTCCGGGGCTATTTCTAATGCTTTTTTATGACATTCTAATGCTTTGTCATAATCTTTTTCTTGCAAATAAGCATTTCCCTCATTGAAAAAATACTCCGCCTCAATGATGTAATTTTCTGTCATAATTGTATTTTTCTTATTTTGTTACTATATAATACGAATTTGAAAATTAAACGCCTTACACAAAACATCCAAAATCTTTTCAAGCAAAACAGGCAAATCTAAAATTTCTGTCAATATATATATTAATTCATTCATTTGCAATATAATGACATATTTTTTGCATAATGACAATAGTCAATAACAATGTGCAAAAACACAATTATCTTTGAGATAGCAATTTGTGTTATACTTTTTTTACGATTATTTCGCCCTAACCTGTCCATCACCTTTTATTATCCACTTATAACTCGTCAATTCCGGCAAAGCCATCGGTCCGCGGGCGTGCAGTTTTTGCGTGCTGATGCCGATTTCCGCGCCCATACCGAACTGTGCGCCGTCTGTAAAGGCGGTTGAGGTGTTGCTATACACGCAGGCGGCATCGACTTGCTTTTGGAAGGTAGCGATATTTTCGGCGTTTTCGCTGATAATCGCCTCGCTGTGGCGACTGCTGTACTCGGCGATGTGGGCGATTGCCTCTTCGATATTTGCTACCGTTTTGATTGCCATTCGGTATGCTTGAAACTCGGTGCCGAAACTGTTAACGGTCGCTTTTTCGAGCAGCGGGTATTTGCCTGCCAAAAACGTGTAGGCTTTCGCGTCTGCCTCTATTGCGACATTGCTTTCCGCCAATTTTTCGCAAAGCGCGGGCAAATCCGGCAAGCGTTTTTCGTTGATAATGAGGCAGTCGAGGGCGTTGCAGACGCTTACGCGGCGGGTTTTGGCGTTGTTGATAATGGCTGCGCCTTTGGCAGTGTCGCCGAACTCGTCAAAATAAGTATGCACCACGCCTGCGCCGGTTTCGATGACCGGCACACGGGCATTGTCGCGCACATAGTTTATCAAGCCCGCACTGCCGCGTGGAATGAGCAAATCGACATAATCCACCGCATTCAGCAATTCCGCCGTTGCCTCGCGACCTGCGGGCAGGAGATGCACCATATTCCGGTCAATATCAAAGCGTTGCAGCACGTTTTGAATGAGCGAAACGATGGCAGCGTTGGAGTGGTAAGCGTCAGTGCCGCCTTTCAGCACACAGACGTTGCCGCTTTTGAAACAGAGCGAAAACACATCGAAACTCACATTCGGGCGAGCCTCGTAAATGATGCCGATAACGCCGAAAGGAACGCTTATCTTTTTCAGTTCCAAGCCGTTGGGCAATGTTCTTTCTTCCAATATTTTTCCCAGCGGCGAGGGCAGGGTTGCCACTTTGCGAATGTCGGCAGCGATGCCCACAATGCGCTCGGCATTGAGCAGCAGACGGTCGTACATCGGGTTTGCCCTGTCCATCGCGTCCAAATCCTTTTGGTTGGCAGCGAGGATTTCGGCGGTTTTTGCCTCTGCCTCATCGGCTACTGCCGCGAGGACTTGGTTTATCGTTTCGTCTGCCAGCAGATTGAGTTTGCGGGCAGCGGCAAGGGCGTTTTTGCCCCACGAAAGAGCGTTTTCCATCTTCAAATCAAATTTTGTGCAAAATTACAAAAAACAATTCATATCAGCATTGAAAATCAGTAGAAAAAAAATCGGCGCATTTCAGTGCGGTTTGATGTATTTTTTTTAAAGGCATTGATGAAAAAAGATTTGTAAATCAAAAAAAATTTTGTAATTTTGCAGCCTATTTTTTAAAGAAACAGATGATTGCCGACATTGCTAAAAACGCTAAAAACGAGATAATTCTCTATCAACCG
>JAISJU010000198.1 GCA_031261165.1 Prevotellaceae bacterium | reverse complement strand
AATCAAAAAAAAATATAAAAATAATCATTTTTTCAATTCATCTTTTAATGTGTCATAAATTTCCTGCCAAGATTTTTGATAGAAATCTGTTTTTTTATCAGAAAGTTGCTCAAAAGTTGCAGAGGAAAAAAACATATCGGTTGCTTTGTCTTCGTCAATGTCGAAATCAAGTATTAGTTGTTCTAAAATTTTTTCGCCAATATCTTCTATATTAAAAATATCTTTTCTACTGCCTGTTTTTTTCAACACAAGCAAAGAGCGTTGAGTACAAAAACAGATTTGATGTGTCGGCTCGGGATATTTGGTTAATTGCCGAAAAAATTCCTCTCTTGTCATTTCTCCGTCTAAATATCGCGTTATGCGGCGTTGCACTTTATCGTCAACAACGGGACCTTCCACTATATCATAATCGTGTGCAGGGTTTGGCGAAAAAGGGTTGCGGTTCATAATCACAAAATCAAGCCATTCATCGTTGTATGCCTCAAAGTGCTTTACTTTGTACAAATTCTCCGTAAATGCCGTATCATAATAGGTAAATTCGGTCACAAAACCTTCATTGTCGTGATTTTTACCTGAAATTTCCGCCCAACTTTCTGCTTGTGCGCGATATTTGGTAACATAAAAACCCTGCCCAAAATCTTTGTTAAGTTGGCACTTGCTTAAATCAATATCTTCGATTGGCGTATAACTTCCGTGATAAACCTGCATCAGCGCAACCCTCCATTTTTATGACAAACCTGATAAATAGAATTGAGCGTATATGGCAAATTATCGGTATGCAAGCCCCACCAATGCTTGCTTAAAAAATCAAGTCCGCCATATTTTTTCAAATAGAAAAATGCGTCTTGTATTTTCATTTTATATGCCTGTGCAAATTCTGGAATAATAAAAGAGATAAAACTTATTTTATCGCTCATTTGTTTGCTTAATGCTGCCATATTTTTTTGTTCTTTGAAATTTTCTCGCTACAAAAATACAACAAATTATTAAAACAACAAAATCAAAAAATATTTCTCTTTTCCTACATTTCCGTAACCTTTTCCTACATTTTCGTAGAGGTGCGATTATCTGTACCTCTACCATAATAATGTGAATATCAGCATTATCTTTCAAAAGAATAACGAAAAGTCAGCATTGGCACAAGAATTGAATGAATCATTAAAAAACTAATTATGATGCAACACCCCTGTTTCAACTCCGAAGCCAAAAGCACCGTAGCCCGCGTGCATTTGCCCATTGCGCCGAAGTGCAATATTCAGTGCAACTACTGCAACCGCAAGTACGATTGCGTGAACGAGAGCCGTCCGGGCGTGTCGAGTACGGTGTTGTTGCCCCTGCAAGCCGTGCATTACCTCAAAGCCTTAGAGGCGAAAATCCCCAATATCGGCGTTATCGGCATTGCCGGACCCGGCGACCCCTTTGCCAATGCAGACGAAACGCTCGCCACTTTGCGTATGGTGCGGCAGGCATTCCCCGACAAAATCCTGTGCCTCTCTACCAACGGACTTGAATTAGCACCGCACATAGACGAAATCGCAGAAATCGGCATTACGCACATCACCATAACAATAAATTCCCTGCGCCCCGAAACATTGGCGAAAATCTACCGATGGGTGCGCCACAACCGCCGTGTATATCGCGGCGAAGAGGGCGGAAAAGTGCTTTTGGAACAGCAACTTGCCTGCATTCCGCTGTTGAAAAAGAAAGGAATAACGGTGAAGATAAATACCGTCATTTGCCCCGGCATCAACGATGGCGAAGTGGAAGAAATCGCCCGAAAAACGGCGGAACTTGGCGCAGATACAATGAACTGTATCCCGATGTATCCAACGGAAAACACGGAATTTGAGGCATTGCAAGAGCCGCCCAAAGCCTTAATGAAGAAACTGAAAACGGACATTGCGGCGTACATCAAGCCAATGAAACACTGCGCACGTTGCCGTGCCGATGCCGCCGGACTGCTCGGAAAAGACGATGCAGAGGCGATGTCGATGATTGGTCAATTCTCCACAATGGTGGTCAATCAGGGCGAAGGGCGCACCCGCGTTGCCGTAGCGAGCCACGAGGGACTGCTTGTCAATCTGCACTTGGGCGAGGCGCGAAAGGTGTATATCTTTGAGCGGTCGGCAAACGGCTACCACTTTGTAGAAATGCGCAACACGCCCGCAGAAGGCGGCGGAACGGCGCGTTGGGAAGAATTAGCACAGAAAACGCTCATTGATTGTCAGGCAATTCTCGTAGCGGGTATCGGTCAAAATCCGATGCAGGTGTTGCAGCAAAACGGCATTCGCGTGCTGCAAATGAGCGGCTTAATTGACAGCGGACTTGATGCCGTGTACCTGAATATGCCCATTAAAACCCTTTGCCGAAGCGAATATACCAAGTGCGGCGATTCGTGTCGCGGCACAGGCAGCGGTTGCGGATAAAATAATCCGTCTGAACACAGTTCGGACACAATAATAATTAAAATGAAAAAACCGGATTACACTATTTTAGTCTGCAACTCGTACCGCGTGGCGGGCGATGCGCAGGGATTTTGCAACAAACAGGGTGCCTCCTCGTTTGTGCAGTACATCAGCGAAGAATGCGCCGACAGAGGACTTGACGCACTCGTAACCACAACGGCTTGCCTGAGCCTTTGCAGTCAGGGACCGGTCGTAGCCATTATGCCAAATAATTTTTGGTACGGCGGCGTTACGAAGGACAAAATCGATGAAATACTTGATGCACTCGAAGAAGGCAAAGCAGCGGAAGAGTATTTGATTGCATAAATTTTTTGAACGCAAATAGCGCAAATTTACGCTAACTTTATCAGTTAAGAAATTTGCGAAAATCTGTGTCATTTACATTCTTCTTTCGTGTCTTTGCGTCTTCGCGCCTTTGCGTTTAGTATAATAGAGCCGCAAGCGGCTAAAAAACACTAAACGCGAAGACACAAAGGCGCGAAGACACGAAGTTTAGAAATGTTACAATAATTATTTTGACATACTTTTTACATCGAAACGGTCGAGCATCATCACTTTGTTCCAAACACGGACAAAGTCGCGAACAAATTTTTCCTTTGCATCATCGCTGCCATACACTTCCGCAAGAGCGCGAAGTTCGGAATTGGAGCCGAAAATCAAATCGGCGCGAGTAGCAGTCCAGCGTTCTGCGCCGGTTTTGCGGTTGCGCCCAACAAAAAAATTCTTCGTATCATCTGTTGCCGTCCACTCGGTATCCATATCAAGCAAATTGACAAAGAAATCGTTGGTTAAACTGTCCTTTTTATCGGTAAAAACGCCGTGTCGCGAGCCGTCAAAATTCGTATTCAACACCCTCATACCACCCAGCAAAACCGTCATTTCGGGTGCGGTGAGCGTGAGCAGTTGCGCCCTATCAACCAATAATTCTTCTGTTTTAGCCGTCAATCTTGCTTTGGCATAATTGCGGAAACCGTCTGCAAAAGGCTCAAGCAGCGCAAATGACGCAAGGTCGGTCTGTTCTTGTGCGGCGTCCATTCTGCCTGCCGCAAAAGGCAGTTCTACATCGTAACCCGCATTTTTTGCCGCTTTTTCCACTGCCGCATCGCCTGCAAGCACAATCAAATCTGCCAACGAAATTCGTTTGCCATCTTTTTGAGCCGCGTTAAATTCGTTTTCAATTTTTTCTAACGCCGTCAGCACTTTGTCAAGTTGCGCAGGATTATTTACCAGCCACGTTCGTTGCGGCAACAGACGGATACGCGCACCGTTGGCACCGCCGCGTTTGTCCGAGCCGCGAAAAGTGGAGGCAGAAGCCCACGCGGTAGAAACAAGTTCGGAAATCGACAAACCTGATGCCAAAATTTTGTTTTTCAACAAATTAACATCATTGTCATCAACAAGGCGGTGATTAACGGCAGGAATGGGGTCTTGCCAAATAAGTTCTTCGGCAGGCACTTCGGAACCAAGGTATCGCGAGCGCGGGCCCATATCGCGGTGCGTGAGTTTAAACCACGCGCGGGCAAAAGCATCGGCAAAAAGTTCGGGATTTTCGTAAAAACGTCTTGATATTTTTTCGTAAATCGGGTCTAACCGCAAGGAAAGGTCAGTAGTGAACATTGTCGGCAGGTGCTTTTTGGAACTGTCGTGCGCATCGGGGATTACTTCGCCTGCATTCGGGGCAACCCACTGATATGCGCCTGCGGGGCTTTTGGTCAATTCCCAATCGTATTTAAAGAGATTATTGAAATAATAATTACTCCAGCATATCGGCGTTTGACTCCAAGTAACTTCCAAACCGCTGGTAATGGTATCGCCGCCCTTGCCTGTGCCAAAGTTGCTTTTCCAGCCAAGCCCCTGCGAATCGACATCTGTTGCCTCAGGCTCTGCGCCAACGAGTGCAGCATCACCCGCGCCGTGCGCTTTGCCAAAAGTGTGTCCGCCTGCAATCAATGCCACCGTTTCCTCATCGTCCATTCCCATTCGAGCAAAAGTTACGCGAATGTCGCGTGCAGCGGCAAGCGGGTCGGGATTTTTGCCCGGTCCTTCGGGATTGACATAAATCAAGCCCATTTCTATCGCCGCCAGCGGATTGTCCAATTCGCCATCTTCCGAAAAACGCTTGTCATCGGTCAGCCATTTTGTTTCCGCTCCCCAATAAATGTCTTCTTCCGGCTCCCACACATCGGCGCGTCCGGCAGCAAAGCCAAAAGTTTTCAGCCCCATCGTTTCCAGAGCCACGTTTCCTGTGAGAATGAGCAGGTCTGCCCACGAAATCTTTTGTCCGTATTTTTGCTTGATGGGCAAAAGCAACCGGCGGGCTTTGTCGAGATTGGCGTTATCGGGCCACGAATTGAGCGGCGCAAAACGCTGCTGCCCCGCTCCTGCCCCACCGCGACCGTCAGCGCTGCGATAAGTGCCTGCGCTGTGCCACGCCATACGGATAAAAAACGGACCGTAATGCCCAAAATCGGCAGGCCACCAGTCCTGCGAATCGGTCATCAGTTTCCGTAAATCTTCTTTAAGAGCCTCAAAATCAAGTCTTTTAAACTCTTCGGCATAATCGAAATGCTCGCCCAAAGGATTTGAGAGCGAAGAATTTTGACGTAAAACACTTAAATTTAACCGGTTTTGCCACCAGTCGCGGTTTTTTGTACCGTCAGTACCAACGTTGTGTTTCAATGTTCCCAACGTTCCATTGTGAAATGGGCATTTACTTATATCACCCGTGTGATTCGTTTCCATTTGTATAAAAATTTTTTTGGTTAAAGGGTTTCTAAAATTTAATGTTTCATTCTGACTTTTTAAAACAAAGCCGAAACCCATAAAACTTTGTTTCTAAAAGTGCTACAAATGTAGGTAGATAAATTTTACAAACAAAATTTTTTACCGTTTATTTTTTTATTCATCAAGTAAATTTTAAAAGCCCCTTTTTAATGCAGGGCTGTTAAGTTCTTTGTAAAACGCACCGAACAATGTAAGTTTTCTGTCATTGCGGGCTTGGTTACTGAGCGAAGCCGAAGTATGACCCGCAATCCCCTTTGCTGTTTGTCATTCTGACGAAAGTCAGAATCCCTCTGGAATGATTGCACGGGGGATTGCGGGTCAAGCCCGCAATGACGGAAAAAAAAGGGCGTTGCGTGCACCTTTATTTTTCCTTGTTTTATTGGCGAAAATATCTGTAAAAATAAAAAAAGCGGCTCACGCCGCTTTTTTTATTTATGTAATAGGTATATTTCTTATTCCGAAACAACTTCTACCGGAATTTCCACCGAAACTTCTCTGTGCAGTTTCAGAGTAATTTTGTAACTGCCCACTTCTTTGATTGCCTCTTTGATAGCAATCACTTTGCGGTCGATAACAAAGCCTGCTTTGTCCAGTGCTTCGGCAATTTGAATGCTGTTCACCGAGCCGAAAATGGTGCCGGTAGAACTTGTTTTTGCGCCGATGGTCAGTGCCACATCTTTCAGTTTTTCGGCGATTTCTTCTGCCGATTGCTTTACTTTTTCAAGTTTGTGTCTGCGTTGTTTCAAATCTTCAGCCAACACTTTTTTTGCCGAAGGAGTTGCCAAAACGGCTTTCTTTTGGGGAATGAGGTAGTTGCGACCGTAGCCGTCTTTTACTTTTACCACATCATCTTTGTATCCCAAGTTTTGTATGTCTTCTTTTAATATGATTTCCATTGTTTATTTCCTCCTTCTTTTTATTTCATCAAATCGGTTACATAAGGCAGCAAAGCCAGATGGCGTGCGCGTTTTACGGCTTGTGCCACTTTGCGCTGGAATTTCAGCGAGGTGCCGGTCAGTCGGCGGGGCAATACTTTACCCTGCTCGTTCAAGAATTTTTTCAAGAACTCGGCATCTTTGTAGTCGATATACTTGATTCCGCTTTTTTTGAAACGGCAGTATTTTTTCTTTTTAACGTCAGCACTCATAGGAGTTAAATACCTGATTTCCGTTGAATTTTCTACTGTTGCCATTTTTTAGTCCTCCTTTACATTAGATTTTAAACTTCTTCTTTTTTCTGCGTATTCGTAAGCGTATTTATCCAGTCTGAAAGTAAGGAAACGGATAATGCGCTCATCGCGGCGGAAGTTGATTTCAAGTTTTGAAATCAGTGTCGGCTCGGCATCAAACTGAAACAGTTGATAAAAGCCGGTGGTCTTTTTCTGAATGGGATATGCCAATTTGCGCAATCCCCAATTTTCCTCGTGTACAACCTGTGCGCCCTCAGATTCGAGAAACTCTTTGAATTTTGTTACCGCTTCCTTCATCTGGGCATCAGACAAAACGGGAGTTAAGATGAAAACGGTTTCGTAATGGTTTAACATAGTGTTTAATAAATAAATTAGTTATAATTATTTTTTGAGGGCGCAAAGGTAAGGTTTGTTTTTTTATTGTGCAAATAATTTTGCGGAAAATATTTTTTATTTTTTGATGATTAGCGTAATATATGCGAAGTACGGGTTAAAAATAGAGTTTATATAGATTAAGCAATTTGTTGAATTTTATTATTTTCTGGATTGCTTCGGAGTACCTCGCAATGACGCGAAACCCAAGCGCAGTACGTCATTGCGAGGTATTTCCGAAGCAATCCAGAAAGAACAATCATAATGATTCATTCTTTGTGTCCTTTGCGAAAAACCTTTGCGCCCTTTGCAGTTAAAAAATACGAAACCGCAAAGAACGCAGAGAAAAACCGCAAAGGGCGCAAAGTTAGAAATGCTGTTTTTATAGTGTTTGTTGCGAGCAGAAATTTTTTGGATTTTTTTTGTGTGTTTTTTTTGTATATTCGCTTTTTGTTTTTAACTTTGCAAAATCAAAAAATCATTAAAAATGGGTACCCATTTTTTCGCGCGAAGCGCGAAAAAATTACGCTTTATACAGATACAATATTAATTTACTTACTATAATTTTTAATTTTCTAACTCAAACAAATGCTTATGAAAAAGACATTACTACTCTTGTCGTTAGCCCTCACATTGGGCGGCGTGGCGCAAAGCCAAACATTAAAAGAACGGATTGCCGCTTCGACTTCGCTCAGCGACCGAAGCAGCGACCAATGGACAAAGTTGCTTCAACAAAAGAAGCAGAAACCTGCCGAAACGCAACGAAATGCGCCAAAGGCAAAAAGCGCGATTCTCGTTGCCGATGCGAGCATCTTTACCGAAATCACGAGTTTCCCCTACGAACTCGAAACCACTTTTACGGCAGAAACACCGGTGGTTTATCAGGGCATTCGCGGTTTCGCGTTCAAATTTACATTGACGGAAACGAAAGTGTTGAACATCAAAACCGCAGACGGTTACTTTGATATGGGCGTTTTTGCAGATGAAAATCTTAATAATTTTGTAATAAACGGAACTAACTTTGTGTATGCCTTTGCGCCCGGCACTTACTACATTATTGCGCCCGATTTTGGCGACCGTTTCGGCAACGAAGGTGAATTTGCGGTGCATTTCCAATTCAGTGATATTGCTGCTGCGGTTACGCCCATCGCCGTGCCTTGCAACCAAGGCATCACGCTGACTGCCGCAAACACCATTGAATTATATGGAGAAACAGCCGCTTTGTATCAATTTACGCTGACCCAAGCGCAGGCATTGAATTTTAGCATTTCTACGACAGGCAGCCCCGTGTCTATGTTCTTGCTGGGAACATACAACGGCGGAAATAATTTTAATGCTCTGCTTGCCGCAGGCACTTACGCACTTGCCGTGTTTGATGAAGACGACTACCTGAGCACAAACTCCTCATTGGCAGCCAACCTCACTATCAGTATAAATGAAGATATTCAAATAAATGCAATACGCGTGCCGTTGGACACCGTCATTACCCTCACAAACCAAAACACTGCCGAAATATACGGCGAAAGAGGACAATTTTATTCTTTCAACCTGAGTGAGCCGAAAATTTTGCATATCTATACCGAAAGCGAGAATGCCTATCTTGCCCTTTCAAACAGCACCGGAAACTACATTGGCGGTGGGCAGAACTTTACTTCTTACCTCTTGCCGGCAGGTTCCTATTTCTTATCTGTAATGGACAATGGCTATTTGCAGACAAACGCTTCGCTTACTCTCGATATTAAAGTTGATGCGTTTACTTCGTACAGCACCCTCGACTATTCTACCGCCATTGCCGCAGGGCAAACCCTTACGGGCGACGACAGCCGAGCCACACAAAATGTTACACTTGGTGATGGCTCGCCTTACCTTTACACCGCAGCATCGTATCATTTTGCGGCACAGGCAGGACATTTTTATAAAGTAACATTCAAAGGATATGCCACCGAAAACATTACGGCAGGCATTGCTCTCTTGAAAGGAAATTTAACAGGAGACATCAATTATGATTTGATAGACGGCAGTCCCGATATAGATTTCAACGCTACGCAGTTTACCGAAAGCCTTACTTATTATGCCGACGAAAGCGGAATTAACATATTGCTTGGCTTTATTCAACCTGCGGAAAATATCTTCTATTCCATTACTGTAGAAGAAGTGCCTGATACGCCGCTCGCTTTCCAAAGCATAACCATTCCTTATCTGAATGAACAAATAGACTTCACAGCCGAAGCAGGCGCAGTGAGAAACAGTGACGAATACCTGCGAGGCTTTACCTTTACCCTGAATGAAGCCGCAACGCTTTATTTCTACGGAAGAAACGAAGTATTGCAATGGGGACCAAACTTGTATATCAGTCAAACGGAATTTGATAAATCATTGAATAATACCGATAATTACTTTATTAACGATGATGGAATATCACTTCCTCTTGCTGCCGGTACATATTATATTGCTTTGGGCGACGACGATTATTCTAACCTAAGTTATTACACCACCTATTTGTCCATCTCCACCGAAAGCACAAAACCTGTGGTAACAACCGTTGAAACAATTACTTTACCCGCATTGCTTAACAGTGCCGGAATTACCACCGTAGCCTACGCCGCCAATTTGTCTTACGAGAATGCCGGATATTTCAATAAGGGCGTTTCCGATATTGTATATGATGAAGATTACAATTTCAGAGATGGAAACAAAGTATTTGCCAAAGCCTACAAACTAACCGGATTGCCGGCAGGCGACAATGTAAAAATTCACGTTGCAAACTCAAATGATGCATATTTATATATATACAAAAAAGACGGAGATGACTTTGATTTAGTTGCAGCAAATGATGACGGCGGAATTTGGGGTGACTTGGATTCTTATCTTGACTTCACAGCCGACGCAGCCGTTGATTACTATATCATAGCCACTACTTATGAGAATTACGCAAGTACAGACGGCACGTCTTATAGTGTAGAAATATGGGTAGGCTCGGAAGATGACAAACCGACAACAGAAATACTAAGTACTTCGGCAAGCGAAACGACAGTAGAAGTATCGTACAATGCTACACTGCTCGAACTCAGAACGGCACTGCTCGCACTCAACATTACGGCAACTTTTAGTAATACAAGCACCCTGCCCGTAGAGAATAATCCTTTCGCGTGGACGTTTAATGAAGATAAAACAGCAGCATATTATACGAATATTAATGTGCCGCTATACCCGAAAGCCGAAAACTACACACCCGCTACGGTAACAATCGTTTATCTGTCAAGTGCGTTGAACGAAACGGGTGCTGCATCGCTTTTGCTCTACCCCAACCCTGCTGTTGATTATGTAACGGTTTCGGGCTTGACCGGCAGCGAAAAAATCAGCATCTTGGATTTGAACGGCAAAACGATTACCCAAAGCACCGCCAAAGGCGAAACGGCAACCTTTGCTGTCAGCGGCTTGTCCAAAGGCGTGTATTTGGTGGCTGTTCAGAACGGCGGAAAAGTTAGCGTTCTGAAGTTTGTGAAATAGCATAGCCTTTGTCATTGCGGGCTTGACCCGCAATCCCCTTTAAGGATTAGCACGGATTTTTTTAAATCCGTGCTAATTTTTGTACCGATGGCGCGGATTTGCAATTACGAGTGTTCGGAAGATTAGAAAGACCTCATTTCTACCTAATTTTTCTAACAAAACAACCTCAGTAGCCAAGTGATTTGTCTGTACCTAACCTCATTACCTCATTCTTTTTTATTGTTTTAATGAGGTAATGAGGTTAAGATAACCCAATTTTTCTGCTACTGA
>JAISJU010000121.1 GCA_031261165.1 Prevotellaceae bacterium | reverse complement strand
ACCGCCAACTACACATGCCTAGACACTCTTTCCCTACACGACGCTCTTCCGATCTATTTGCCTTATGTGGCAACGACTTTAAGCAATTTGGCTTTGTTTTATCTTCAATGTAAAAAAGATAAAACTCTATCACTCAAATATATAGATGAATTTCTACCGATATGGATTGAATTTAATTATATTCCCAGAGTTCAAAAATATGGTATAAAGATTATTTGGGTATTGGGACAATGGGGTATAAATGTAGAAGAGTATATAGAGAATTATTTTTGCAAACAGCAAAAGGAGGATTGATAACTTTTCCAATAAAAAGACCGCAAAAAACGCAAATTCTCACAAAATACAATCATTGCAAGCAAAACAAAATAAGAAAAAAATATATCCTTTTTTATTTGCACTATCAAAAAATATTCCCTACCTTTGCGCCCGCAAAATCGCCTTTTTAGCTCAGTTGGTAGAGCAATTCATTCGTAATGAATAGGTCTGCGGTTCGAGTCCGCAAAAAGGCTCAGATTGATTATCAAATATTTAGTTGAAAAAGAGTAGGTTGTAAATTACGACTTGCTCTTTTTTAACATCAGATATTAGGAAAAAACTCAAGCAAAAATTTAAACCGTTTCGTAACAAAACAAATCAAAGAAAATCCGTACTTTTGCCAAATGAAAAAAACAATCTTACTCCCTACCCTACTCCTTTGCTTTTTGCTGTGGTCTGTGAGCGCAGTTGAACTGTCGGCGCAAGAGATTTTTGACCTGAAACACTGCATTGAAACAGGTTTGCAGCGCAATTACGAAACCCGCATCACGCGCAACGAACAGAGCGTTTCCGACAATAATTTCAGCGTGGGCAACGCGGGCTACCTGCCCACGCTCGACCTCACGGCAGGCTATTCGGGTACGCTCAACCGCGAGCGCGACAAACTGCAAATAGACGGCACTATCGCCGAAAACGACCACGTGAGCAACAGCGCGCTGAACGCGGGCATCGCACTGAACTGGACTGTTTTTGACGGTTTCGGCATTCAAACGAATTACAAAAAGTTGAAAGAATTGCAGCAGGCGGGCGAACTGAACACGCGCCTTACGATGGAAAATTTCATTGCCGAACTGTCGGCGGAATATTATAATTACGTCAGGCAAAATATCCGCCTGCACAATTTGCAGAGGGCTTTGCACTTGTCGCGCGAGCGGCTGCGGATTGTTGAGGCGCGGTACAGCATCGGCTCGCTCTCGCGGCTGGATTTGCAACAGGCAAAGGTGGATTTCAATGCGGACAGTTCCCGCCTGATGTTGCAGCAGGAAACGCTCTTTACCTCGCGCACGAAACTGAACAGGCTGATGGGCATTGAGGAAGTGGAAAACCCGCTGCCGGTGGGCGACACGGCTATTTCCGTCAATGCGCTGATTGACCGCGAAACGGTGTGGCAGGAAACGGAAAAAAACAACACCGCGCTGCTGCTTGCCGTGAAACAAAAACGCCTCAGCGAGTTGGAACTCAAAGCAACGCAAAGCCGCAATTATCCTTATCTGAAACTGAACGCAGGCTACGGATTTAATCAAAACCGACTGGAATTATCCGATTATCAATACCAAAACACGCTCGGTTTCAACGGCGGCGTTACGCTCGGCTACAACCTTTTCAACGGCTTCAAAGACCGTACCCTGCGCCGAAACGCCAAAGTCGGTATCGAGAATAAGGAATTGGAATACAACAACTTGCTGCTCAATATCAAAAGCGATTTTGCCAATATGTATATGGCGTATCAAAACAACATCGGGCTGACACGCCTCGAACAGGAAAACCGCCAAACGGCGCAGGAAAATTATGAAATAGCGATGGAGCGTTACAAACTCGGCGACTTGTCGGGCATCGAACTCCGCGAGGCGCAAAACAGCCTGCAAGAGGCTGATGAACGGCTTGTTACAGCGCAATACAATACCAAAATTTGCGAAGTATCGCTGTTGCAAATCAGCGGAAAACTTTTTGAGTTAATAGATAAGAACTAAGAGTAAAGAGTTAAGAACTAAGAGTTAAGAGTTAAGAGTTAAGAGTTAAGAGTTAAGAGTTAAGAGTTAAGAGTTAAGAGTTAAGAGTGCCTGACGGACTAAATTCTTAACTCTTAGTTCTTAACTCTTAACTCCACTAAACTCTCTCCACCGATTTCACCCCTTTTACCGTGCGGATTTTCTTGATAAGTCCCTGCAAATGCGATAATTCTTCAATCATCACTGTAAGGTTTCCCTGAAAAAGTCCATCGTTGGAGTCAATGGAAATGCTGCGCAGGGTAACGTTTTTCTCTTTGGAAATCAGCGAAGTAATGTTCGCCACAATACCCACATCATCGTGTCCCACCACGCGGATAGTAATCGCGTATTGCGAGCCTGCTTTGCCCGACCACTGCGCATTGACAATGCGATGTCCGCCGCGCGAAATCATTTGCGGGGCGTTGGGGCAATCTTTCCGGTGAATTTTGATGCCGCCGCCGATGGTTACGAAACCAAAGACCTCGTCTCCGTAAATCGGGTTGCAGCATTTTGAAAGTTTGTATTCAATGTCTTTCAGGTTTTTGTCGATAATCATCACGTCTTCTTTTGCCGTGATTTCGGCAAGCGGTGAGGCTTTCACAAAATTCTCCGCGCTGACGTGTTCTACCTCGCTTTTGCTGTCGAGGTCGAGATAAGTGTTTCTTACCGTCAATATGTCCAATTTATTGTTGGCAATATCCACATAAAAGTCCGTAACCGTCTTGTAACCAAGTTTTTTGGTCAGGTGCATTACTTTGGCATCATCAGGCTCTATTTTCCAGTTTTTGAACTTGCGGCGGAAATCCTCTTTACCAAATTCAGCCTCTTTGTTCAACGCCTCTTTTAATGCCTGTCGTATTTTTGTCCGCGCCCGCGAGGTTATCACAAAGTTAAGCCACTCCTGTTTAGGCACTTGCGTGGGCGAGGTAAGGACTTCGAGTTGGTCGCCGTTGCTCAATTTGTGTTTCATCTGCACGTTTTTGCCATTCACTATCGCGCCTACGCACTTTGAGCCGAGTCCGGTGTGAATGCTGAACGCAAAATCGAGTACCGTGGCACCGGCGGGCAGTTTGTGCAAATCGCCGTTGGGCGTGAAAACAAACACCTCGTCATCGTACAAATTGAGTTTGAAATTGTCCATAAAATCCACCGCATTCAACTCGGAATTTTCCAAAATATCGCGAATGTTCTTCAGCCACTCGTCCATTGCCGACTCGCTTTTGATACCTTTGTATTTCCAATGCGCCGCCAGCCCCTTTTCGGCAACCTCGTTCATTCGCGCCGTGCGGATTTGCACTTCCACCCATTTGCCCTGCAGCCCCATCACCGTTGTGTGCAGGCTCTCGTAGCCGTTTGATTTGGGTATGGACAGCCAGTCGCGCAGACGTTTCGGGTTGGGCTGATACATATCCGCCACGATGGAATAAACCTGCCAACACTCTGATTTTTCCTTTTCCTTCGGACTGTTCAGAATAACACGGATTGCGAAAAGGTCGTAAATATTTTCAAAAGCCGTGTTCTGCTTTTTCATTTTGTTGTAAATGCTGTGAATGGACTTCGTGCGCCCTTTTATTTCAAAATCGAAACCCGCTATTTGCAATTTCTCTTTCAGCGGGTCGATGAAATTTTGGATATAGGCATCGCGTTCCTGCTTTTTCTCGTTCAGTTTACGGGCGATTTCCGAATAAATTTCGCGGTTGGTGTATTTCAGCGAGAGGTCTTCGAGCGTGGTTTTGATGCTGTACAAGCCCAAACGGTGTGCCAGCGGCGCGTAGAGGTAAGCCGCCTCGCGGGCTATTTTCTGTTGCGCGTCTTCGGGGTAATCTTTGAGCGTTTGCATTGTGTAATACCGCTCGGCAATGATTATCAGTATCACGCGCAAATCTTCGGCAAAAGTGAGCAGCAGTTTGCGGAAATTTTCGGTTTCGATGGATACGTTTTTGTCGTAAAGTTCCTGCACGCGCACCAAACCGGTGATGATGCCTGCAACGGTTACGCCGTATTTTTTCTCAATATCTTCCACCGACAGCACTTCGAGCAACACGGCGCGATAGAGCAACACGCTGACAATGGCAGTGCGCCCCAAACTCATTTCGTTCAGCAAAACAAGAACTGTGTGCAAATCGTTCAATATCGGATGTTTGCCCGCCACATCGCGTTTCATTTGCCCGCTCTGCGCTGCCTGTATCATCAGTTCGCGCGTGTCCGACAAATCATCTTTCGACAAATAATTACCTGATAATCTTAATATTTGTCCGTATATTGCTAACAATTCCTTTTTTTCTTCGGAAGTAAAATCGAGTGTTTCCATTCTGTTGTTTTTTTCTTTTTGCAAAATTACAACAAAAAAGCACACAGATGACGCAGATTGTATAGATTTTCGCAGATTTTATTATTTCAACACTTTCCGCCCTTCCGTTTCCTGCAAAACGCGCATTTGTTGAATGGCTATCTGATTAAGTTTCAGCAATCTGTCCCTTTGCGCTACATTTTCGTTTATCAACACGGCATTGATATTTTCCATATTCGAAAGGCAAATTAACTCGTTTATAGTTGCATAATCGCGGATATTGCCTTTCAAATCGGGGTTGCTGTCGCGCCACTCTTTGGCAGTCATTCCAAACAAAGCCACGTTAAGCATATCCGCCTCATCGGCATAAATGAAATTTATTCGCTCTTTCGACAGTTCTTTCGGCACTAAGTTTTGACTGATGGCGGAAGTGTGAATATGATAATTGATTTTGGCAAGTTCGCGTTTGGCACTCCAACCGAGGTTTTTTTGTTCTTCTTCTTTTAGGCGTTGGAATTCTTTGACCAAATACAACTTAAACTCTACCGAAATCCACGAGGCAAATTCAAAGGCGATGTCCCTATGAGCAAAAGTTCCGCCATAACGCCCTGATTTAGCAACAAGTCCTATTGCATTTGTTTTTTCAATCCATTGTTTCGGCGAAAGTACAAAGGCATTTAACCCCGCTTGATTTCTAAACACATCGAATTCGATGTGTTTAAAAATCGGGTTGTAGAGTGTTTCCCAAAGCCCAAGCAATTCAATGGTCATACGACTTCGTATCCAATTTTGTATTACCACTTCGGTACGGCTGTCTTTGTATTTTGCTATATCCGTCAAAGAGATATAATCTTCTTTTTCTTTGGTTATCAGTACAATTTCCGTACCCTTTACATTTATCTTTGCCATAATCTTTTATTTTTTGCCAAACCCCTCGAATTCGAGGGGTTTAAAGTTTTACGCCTGCAAAGATAATGCTTTTTTTCTTCTTAATACGAAATTATGTAATCCTGCCTGTGATTTAAAGTGGTCGAATTCGACCACTTTGTAAAAGCATTAGTACCCGCCTCAAACAAAAATGTAAGTTTTGTCATTGCGGGCTTGACCCGCAATCCCCTGAAAAAAAGGAGATTCTGACTTTCGTCAGAATGACAGGATTGAAAAGGGGATTGCGGGTCAAGCCCGCAATGACAAAGCACTTAACAGCCCTGCTCAAATTCGACAGGTTTAAATTTTCCCGCCTGCAAAGATAAACATTTTTTTTAATTATGTCGAATTCGCCATAATTAAAAAATTGGCAAGCCACACCAAACGTAGCCTGCCAATATCTTTTTCCGGTCTTTGAACTATGATACTTCGGCTTCGCTCAGTACAAGTTTTAATATGATTAAAAGATTTACAAGATTTTTCTTAATCCTGCCAAGCCGCGCCAGCGGGATTTTCACCTTTTCAAAAATCCGTTCCACCTCAAATCTTTCCATAAACGAAACTCAGCCTTCTAATACTTGACAATCTTATCCACAATTCCCGTCCATTGGTTTATCAAAAGAAACTCATTGCTGAGCGAAAGCGTTTCGGCAGAGTTGTAAAATTCCAAGTTCCTGTCGGGTATTTTGAAATCCTTAAAGCGCAGTTGCAATGCCAAAGCATCAATCACTTCCGCATTCGTGGGTTTTACTATTCGGCTGTCTTTCAGAATTCTACTGCTTGCTATCTTTTGCAAATCCACCGCAAAAGCCTCTTCTTCGCCTTCCGGTTTTTTCTTTATATAGAGCAGTTTTTTGGCTTTGGAGTCTATACCGATACCGTAAATTCTGTTCCAAAAATCGTGTTTGTCAATTTGCAGACCGTTTTCTTTTGCCAATTCCGCAAAACGGGTTGCAAAATCATTTCCTTTTTTATTATGGTGCCGCGAAATGATAACTATCGGCACAAC
>JAISJU010000094.1 GCA_031261165.1 Prevotellaceae bacterium | reverse complement strand
AAAAAACCATTTGGGAAAAGCACATTTATCCCAGATACTATATCTCTTATTCTACATTCAACGAATATATGGTTATTCCTGCTTATGCTCAACTGAAACTTTTGCGACAGAAAAAAGAGGAGCAAAAAAAGCAAAATCCGACTTTGTTTTAAAAGTTTTTTGTATTTTTGCGGGGCGATGGGTAACGTTGCCCCGCTTAAATTTTTAATTACTATGAAAGAAAACACAATCAAACAGGAAAAAACGCCCGAAGAAAAGAAATCCGAAGGCAAAAAATCAGCCGTTGGCTGCTTGGTAATAATTGCAATAATAGCATTAATTGTTTGGGCATTGTATCCAAATAAAGAAGAGCGAACAAACAGAGAGGTTTATCGGGTTTCGATGGAACAGGTATCTAAATATTTAAAATCCCCAAAAACCGCAGAATTTAGCAACGGTACATTGCGAAAAACAGGAGAAAATCAGTATCAAGTAAGAGGCAGTGTAGATTCTCAAAATGGATTTGGCGCAATGGTTCGTTCAGAATATATAATTAACTTGCATTTAGAAGGTGATACTTGGATATTTGACTATTTGGATATAAATGGGCAAATGATATATTGATAAAAAAGCCGCTAAATAGCGGCTTTTTTTCGTTACAAATGATACAGCGGCTCATCGCCTTGTTCCGGTGGCGGAATGGTATCTGCGGACACATCAACTTCCGCTTGCGGGTTTTCGCTTTCTACAAATAGAATTTGTGCTGCATAGTCGGTAACGAGGCACTCAAATGAAATGCGATACAAATTACCTGCGCCTCCGCTGTCCTCGCGGTGCATATCCACGCGGCGCATTGCTGAAAAATTTTGTCCGGCTTTTCCGTGAAACAGCGCGTAAAGTTCCGTCAGGTTGTTTAAGAACGCCAACGCGCCCTCTTGGTTGCTACTGCCCTCGTAGGTGTCGGAAAAGGTCTCGTAAAACAGGTACATATCTATTTGCACCGCGCATTGTTGTGCGAGTGTTCCGATGTCGTCAGTGGCTGTGGTGCTAAATCCGATGAATACGGCGGGTGTGGGGAATGGCAACTCTTCGGTCAGGTAATTGACTTGCTCGTGCCATAAATCTACCCATTTTATTTTCGGTAGATTTGTGGTAATTTTTTCCGCGATTTCTTTGTAAAAGTCTGTCCAAAACTCCATTTTAAATGATATTTAAGTGATTTTTAAATGCTATGATTTTTCCCAGTATTCATTTATTTTTATGCCTAATTGTCGGTCGAGTTCCGCCATCAGCACGGCACTCTCACCTATGAATTGCCGTTTGGGTATTTTTATTTTGCTGCCTACTTTCATTAACGCCATTCGTTTGCAAAACTCGGCTTTGGCGTTCGTGCGTTGGTTTGCTCGCGAATTGGAGGCTTTGCCACGCTTGGTTTTGGTTTTTTTCCCAGACAATTTGTAATATTGCGCCCAAAAGTAGCGTTTCATTTGCGCGGTAACGGTAATCGTTCCGCCCTCGTTGTGAATTTCGGAATAAGCGGAATCTGAGCCGACAACTACGCGCTCGTTACTCTCCTCGAATTTTCGCACGGATTGCATCAGCGTTCCTGTATTGTACATCAGTTTTTTGCCGCCGAGCGGGCTTTGTTTGCTTGCCCACTGCTGGAATGAACTATCTGTAAACCCGCCCTTTCGGAAACTGTCTTTGAAAAACTTTGTCGCCTCAATGGCTGCCATCCGCGCCGTGTCGCTGAGTAAATTGTCGCGGGCGTAGCCGAAATTGATTGATTTTATTACATTTGCCATATTTTTTTATTGAAATATTTTTTTGTTTCAAAAATGTGTTGTACTTTTGTGGCATGGAAGTCAAACTCCATCGGTCGCGGTCTTCACAGGTCAAGACTTATAAGCCTCTTCGGAGGCTTTTTTAGTTCAATTTTTCCAAATCACGGAATATTCCTTTTTCAACCTGTTTTCTTGTCAGTTGAATAACTTTATCGCCTCTAATAATAATTAGCCTCTTTATATTGAAATTATAGGGCGCATCGCCTTTGTATTTATTGTAAAAACCTTCTAAAATTTTCCCACTCAAGTCGCTTGCATTTCCTTTATATGCACTGATGTTCATTACTACATCTTTACAGCCCTGCGTGTTGGCACTTGTTATTCGGCTTTTAAAAAAGTTTTTTGAATCTTCCTGCATTGTTTTCAAATCTGCAATATTTTTTGAGCGACCAATATAAAACTCAGGATTAGGGTGTCCTTCTGCAATGTCAATGTGCGGGCGAATGTAAATGTCTTTTTTGAGAAATTCCGCCACAATTTTTGCCGCATCAATATTCGGCTGTAAATCATCTAAATGTGCAAAATCATTCACAAAAACAGTATTTCCGCCGGCTTTTATTTGCCTGTTGTAAGGTGCATATTCTTTCATTAAATCAGTATTTTCCCTTATTATTTGCTTGTCGCTCGCAGGTATATTTTGAAAGTAACTGTTTTTTTCCGTAAATAATTGCCCATTGAGAGCGGCGTTGTTGGCAATTTTATCGTTATACACTGAAATATCTTTACCGTTGGCTTTTTCCGTTGTCTGTTCGAGCCAGCAACGGCAACCACAGTCAAGCGGTGGTATTTTTGTCCATTGATTTATGGGTTTTATTACGCCCTCGTTGGCGGCGTGTTCCGGGCGTACATTGCTGTCGCCCATCGTGCGGAATTTCAAATTTGGATATAAGTCGGCATCTTGTTGGTATGCTTGGAAGTCGCGGGCGGAACTTGCGGAGTTGGCGGCAAATTTTTCCTCTACTGCTTGCCAAGTTTCGTTATGGGCATTGACAAGTTTTTTCGCTTGCTCAACAAAAATTTCTTTTGCTACTTTTCCTTTGTGTAAATCGGCAATCTGTTGAATAAGATTGTAAGACTTTGCGCCGCTGAATTTAAGCAGATTTTCGCGAAATTGGCGTGTTAATTCGTTAGTGTAATAACCGCCGCCCCAGCCGTTCTGCGTGGCTTTGCTCAGTCCGGCATAGTATTTTAACACCAAATCGCGGTTGAGGTCGGCGGGCTTGGCTTTGCCTTCCCAAATCTGATTAACGAGTTGCTCAATGGCAGCGTCCCAAGTGGCAGCCATTGGCGGCGCGGCGTGAGTTATGGCAAACGGTGCGTAACGAAAACCCGCGCTTGCGTCAGGTCTTTTTTTTTTCGGTGGTTCGGGGTCTTGCGGCGGTTGCGGCTCGTTGCCTGCAATGGCGAGCGATTTTACCGCCGTAACAGGCAGCCCTGTACGCGTTTTTATTTCTTCCACATCGAATTCAAACGCACCAGAAAGTTTGGAAACGGCGTCAATATAGCCTTTAATATCCAGTGTTTCCTGATTGTCCCATTCGAGCGTAAATTTTTCAAAGTCCTTATAAATAGGGCTTATTTTCACAAGTCGCGGGCGAATTTTTGTGTTGAAAATATACTTGAAAAGCAGTTTGTCCGCCTCGTACCTGTCCTGCGCCACACGCTCCTGTACTTCGGCAGAACCGACAAACGCTTTTTCGTCCGTGCTGGCAGTTCCGCCCAATACGCGCTTGCTGATTTCTTTGTTGCAAACATCATTTATCAGCGATAAAAATACCTGGTGCGGATTGGTCTCGCTGATGCGCGGTACTTCGATTTTCTCGTTGCCCTGCAACACGGCAAACATATTTTGTCTAAATGCTTTGCCCATCTCAAAGAGTTCGTCTCGCCTGCCTGTGTCCATTCTGTCGGTAATAAAGAATATCGGCGGTACGCCATACTTATCCACATACGACATCCACGAGCCAAGCCCTAATTTTTTTGCCAAAACAATCATTGCCAACTGGTTGAGCATACCCAAATCCCAATCGCCGCCAACCTGAAAGTAATAATCAGCAAATGCGCCTGTGCGGTAATCTGCGCCGTTGTCGTCATATTCCTCTTTAATAATCAGCCCTTTTAACGGCAAAAAATTTGACTGTGGTATTTCATCAACGCGGGCGAGTTCCATTGTTTCCGGGTCAAGGTCAAAGAGTTCAATCAGCGTAGTTCCCTGAAAGCGCGACAGTAAAACGAGACGCACCAAGTCCTCAAACCACGGGCGTTCCAGCAGGGAATAGAGTTCGTCATTTTCATTGCCCTTGTCATCAATTAATCGGAATGACGAGCGTTGTACTTTCAGAATGCGGGTGTCAATTACGCTTGCCAAATGGTTGTCAAGTAGTAATGCCTGATAGAAACGCATCAAGTCGCCACGGCGCGGGTTTTCGGGGTCGGTGGCAGCCATAACGCCGCTTTTCCAATCTTTTATTTCTTTGGCGTTCAAAGTATTTGCCTGCCGTGTCCAGTCGGCTTTTTTACCTTCGCTGCTGCGCTTGTAGTATTCGGCAAAAACGGCGTTGTTTGGCAGCAGTGCCGAAAGGGAGTTATATAAACGGTTTTTAAATGTCATTGTAATGGTATTTAATTTGTCTGTTTTTTTATATGAAAAAGTCCTTATTAGTTGTGTTTCCGTACATCAAACTTCCTGTTGTTCCGGTGTCGCCGGTTACTTCGGGCAGTCCAACGAGCGACTGTGCGCCTGTTTGAATATTGCTCAGTATTTTGATTGCCTCGCTGTACATATCGGGGAAATCGTCAGCCACTTTGCGGGCGGCGTTGCGGCGCACGGCGCGATAAACTACTATCATTGCGATTGCCTGTACAAGCAGATTGTTCCGCATCGGCGGCTCACCGAATATTACGGTGGTGTCGTACCTGCCCGAAATGTAGGAAATGGCAAATTCAATGGCTTTGCTTTCCAAGCCGTTGAGCAGTTCGTCGGGCAGTTCCGACACGCTTTCGTCTAACAGCCTGCCTTGTATTACTTCTATTAAATCTTCTCTTGTAATGTATTTCATAATAGTTATTTTGGAAAATAGTCGTTAATGTTGTTGGAATTAACAACAGAATTTTTACAAGCAAAACGCCATTGTTTTACCGTGCTGTGTTTTTTTTCGCAAACGGCATTATTAAATCCGTTTGAATAAATTACGGCTGTGCCACGCCTGATTTTTCTTAATAAACTGCTCATATTTTTTTAATTCTTAATTATTTTACCAATTATAAGTTTGTTTCATTTTGCCTGCCCGCCACGATTTTTCGGCTGAATTGGCGCGGCGGGTGGGTGTTGTATATTTTTCCAATGCCGATATTGCCTGCTGGTCGGCATCAGGGCTGTCATCGTGTTCGGTGCTGCCGTCTTCTACGGCACAGAGTTGCATAATGCCTACCTGCGTATCGCTGTGGCTTTTCAGTGCCTCGTTGTAGAAAATGCGCGAGTTTTGGAAGTACGGCACCATTTTAAGCATACGCCCCAATTTGTCGGTTTTGGGGTTATCTACTTTCCTAAGATTTAAGATAACGCCGTGCGCCTCCTCTGCCTCGTCAATATTGCGCTGCACCTCTTCGTTCCAAAACTGACTTTCGTACTGAAACAGCACATTTGCCGACTGCGGAATGGTTTTGCGCATTTCGCACATATAGTTGCAGGCAATTTTCATTCGCGCCTGTTTTACAAAACAGTCAATAAGATAAAATTTGCGCTCTTTCACGCCCCAGATTTTTACGGCGTTGTAGTCGCTTGTTTCGTTGTCGGTATAGGCAATATCCCAGTGCGAGATAATCATTTCAAAGTCGTGCCATTCGGGCAGTTTGCACCATTGTATTTGTTCCTCGTTGAAGTTTTTGCCTTCCAATTTTGTTTCGTGAAGGTATTCTGCATAAGCGGCTGGAATGCCCATATCCTCCTCTTGCTGCATATAAAACTCTTTTGAGTAATAATTCCAGCGTGGTTCGTAGGTAGTTTTGTTATACGCTTTGATTTGGTGTATTGTCCATTTCGGGTGGCGTTCCTGCAAAATGGTCTGCGTCATTACGCGGGCAAACTTATTGTTTGCATACAACAGTCGGCGGTGGCTGCCTGTCATTGTTGCCATCACATCGCGTTCAATGTGGTCTGCCTGTTTGCGCATTCGTTTTGGGTTTGAAATCGTGTCCGGCGTTTCCAAATCGTCAATGCCCCAAAGGTTAGGGCGGCGGCTTTTTACACGCAAACCACGCACTTTCTGCTTGATGCCGAAAGCCATACCGATAAAGCGGTAATCTTTTGTGATAAACTTTCCGATTTCCCAACTGCCCTCCATTTTTTGCTCGCCAAAGTCGTGAATGAGCAGCGGGTTGCCTTCGAGTTCCGCCTGAATGTCGGCGAGCAGTTCGTCTGCGCGTTCGCTACTGTCGGATTTCAGGCAAAAGAAAATATCCTCGCCGCGCATCCACAGCCACATTGGAGTAATGATATTGCACCAGCACGATTTGGCAAGTCCGCGCCCCCATTCTGCAAAACCCTTAAAAAGCGGGTTGGCGGCAACCATTTCGGCAAATTCAATCTGAAAATCGGCACATTCGGCGGTGGCATAGTGCGGAAGGTAAGTTTTTACCATATAGGCGACATCGGTTTTGGCACGCGCAATACGCGCCGCCTGTTCCGCTTTTTCTTCAAAAGGATTGACCGCGTTTGCCGTTCTTGCTACCTCTAATTTTTTGAGGTAAGCATCGGCTTTTTTCTTGTCTATTGCCTTTCTTGTTGCCATTAGCCGAGTTCTATTGTTTTCTTTTGAACCAGATAACTTTGAAATTCGAGTGTTTGCTCGTAAAGTTCGGGGCTATAAGTACGCATATTGTTGAATACATCGTCCATCACATCAATGTACAAGCCCAAAGTAATGCCGTTTGACTTGTCGTTGTCTTTCAGGGCTTTGTTTAACTTACTCAAATCGTCAGTGATTGAGTTTGCCTTTTTGCGCAGTTCCAATTCTTTGTCTTTGTCGCCTGCGTGTTGCGCCTCGTGTATTTCCTGTTCCACCGCAAGCCGTTGCTCGGACAGTAACGAGATAATACATCTTAGGTTGCTGTTGGCGGTGCTGACTGCCGATTGCCGCGCTTTGCGCAGTTCGCGCCATCCGCCCGCCCGCGCCCAGTCCGACAAAGTTTGCTCCGAAACACCCAGCATTTCAGCGGTTTCGCTCTGTGAAAGTTCCTGTACTACCACATATTCGTAAGCAGAGCGGCGCAGTTTTTCATACTCTTTTTTGTTCGCTTTTTTAGCCATAAAGAAATCTTTATAATGAATTTTGGGTACAAAATTCATTAGTTTTCAGCACTTGAAAAAACTTTGTTCCAAGCGTTGGAATGATTATTCCAACGCTTGGAACTTTATTTGCGGGGCTGTTTTTTGTGTTGTTATTTTGCATCAAAATTCAGCGAAAAATGGCAGACAAATTTCAAATATCAGCATTAAAAAACGGCGCGAAAGCCGAAATCAGGATACTCGGCATTATCGGTTGGGAGAATGACTCGGAAACTTTCCGTTCGCAAATTGACGCGCTCATTAAAGAGGGCGTGAAAGACGCGCATATTTATATTAACTCTCCCGGCGGAAGTTGCTTTGACGCTGCCGAAATTGTGAATATCATATCGAAATTCAAGGGTGAGGTAACAGGCGAGGGCGGCGCATTGGTAGCAAGCGCGGCAACTTATATTTCGCTTCACTGCAAAAACTTTTCGATGCCCGAAAACGGAATGTATATGATACATAAAGTCAGTGGCGGAATTGAAGGAACAAAAAAGGACATTGAAGGTTATTTGAAACTTTTAGGGGCTGTCGAAACCGATTATTATAATGCCTACAAAGCCGCCGCCAAAAATCCCGAGCTTTTTAATAAGAAATGGGAAGGCGGCGCAGACTGGTGGCTAACCGCCAAAGAGGCGAAAGAAAACGGCTTTATTAACGAAGTCGTGCAAAAAGTGAAAATAGACAGGGCTACGGCACAGGCAATTGTTGCCTGTGGCTGTCCTGAAAATTTTATAAATCAATTTAATTATAAACCTCAAAATGAAAATCAAATGGACGTAAAAATTCTTGCGGTTTCGCTTGGGTTGCCCGAAACGGCTACCGAAGCGGAAGTAAACGCAAAGTTGGCGGAAAACAAAAAAGCCGCTGAGGATTTGGTTGCCTTACAAGCCGCACAGGCAGAAAAGGAAAAAACCGAAAGAGCGGCAAAAGTAAAAGCCGCGCTCGACAAAGCCATTGCCGACAAACGCATTAAAGCCGATTGCCGCGCCGAATGGGAAAAAATGCTTACCGATAATTTTGACACCGCAAGCAAAGCCCTCGAAGGCATTGCGCCGGTTGAAAAATTGTCAAGTCAGATTGTAACCTCACAGGAGGGTAAGAAAACCTATCAGGGCAAAACTTTTGCGCAACTGCAAGACGAAAGCCCCGAAATATTAGCGGAATTGGAACGCGAAAACCCGGAGGCGTTCGCTGAATTGTTTAACCAATTATTCAAAAAGTAAGATGGCAACTACAACCACAGGACAATGGCTCAATCAATACGTTGCGCCGCAACTCTTACAGGAGTTCAAAAACTACAAAGACGATTTTATCGCCGTATTGAAAGGCGTACCCGTTGCCGCTATTACCGCTGACGGCGTGCGTTGGAACAAATTGATAAACAACGTCAGTTTCTATGTGAATAACGCCGCCGTTTTCACACCACAATCAATGAATGGCGAAAAAGTTTTTGTTGAATGGGAAAAATACGACACCGACCCCACTGCCGTAACCGATGCCGAAGTGCGCTATCTGGCTTACGACAAACGGAACGAAGTGCGTATCAAACACACCGAAGCGTTCAAGATGGGTATCCGCGACCACATTATGTGGAAACTTGCGCCTGCCGACAACACAAATGCCAATATGCCTGTTATTCGCACCACAGGCGAAGATGACGGCACAGGGCGTTTGCGTCTCACCTTTGAGGATATTGTTAAATATCTCGAAATGGTTAAGGGTTTGAACCTGCCTAATCAGGACGAAATGTATATCATCCTCGCTCCCGAACACTCTACCGACTTGATTTTGGACAACAAATCGGCGAAATTTTTCAGCGACCGCCAAATTTTTTACGATATGGAAACGGGCAAAGTCCGCTCTATTATGGGCTTTAAGTTCTACGAAAACAACGCGGTTTTGGCTTATAGCAGCGCAGGCGTTAAAAAGGCAAAAGGTGCCGTTCTCGGTGCAACAGACCGCCGCGCCTCGTTGATGTTCTACGCGCCCGAAACAGTGTATCACTTGGAACGCACGAAAATTCTCTACAAGCCTGAAACGGAAGACACCCGCTCGGCGGACCCGACAAGCGAGTTCCGAATCCAAACTTACGGCTTGGTGGACAGACGGCGGGATGTTGGTTTCGGCGCAATTGTTTCCGGTATTGCTTCTTAATTTTAAAAATAGGAGGAAAAATACAATGATAAAAGAAAATGCAAAAAAAGTGGCTGACGATATTTTCGCCCGCTACAAGAACGAAACGGAAGTGTTTGTTACCAGCGATGGGCAGGCGTTTGTGAATGAAATTCACGCCAAAAACCACGCAAATAGCAAAGGCGCAAAGTTGGAAATCTTTCCCTTCCAAAAAGATGCGCAAAAATCAACTGACGGCGCACCTGCGAAAGCGGCTGCAAAAGAATTGATTGAACAAATCGGCAAAGCCGAAAGCGCAGAGGCGGTAACCGCCATTTTGGAAACCGAAAAGGCAGGCGAAAACCGCAAAAGCGTGATTGAGGCAGCTGAAAAGAAAATTGCAGAACTCTCAAAATCTGAATAATTATGAGTTTTCAAGGAGTAAGAATAAACAAAATCAACGGCGGACTCGGCGGGGCTGAAAACCCCGACCGCGTTGCCGTAATGGTAGTCGGAGCGGGCGCGATTGGCGACACTTTGGCGGTGAACGCTGCCTACAAGTTGTTGCAACTCGCCGATGCTGAAACGTTGGGCATAACCGCCGAACGCGACACGGCAGACAACCGCCTCGACCATTACCATTTGAGCGAAATTTTCCGCCTCGCGCCCGAAAGCGTGGTGTGGCTGATTTCCGTTCCCGGCGTAACCAAAGTGTCCGACCTGAAAAATCAAGCCGATTTCCTTGCTGCCATTCGCGGCATTGAGGGTGTGAATTTGATTGCAGAGGCGGGAATGGCAAACGAGGTGGCAGCAGGCGAAACAAGCGCGTTGGCGCAAGCCGTAACAGGCGCACAGTTGCTTGTAGATGCTTTGAAAGCAGACCACATTTATATTGATGCGTTCCTCGTAGAAGGCAAGGGCGGTTATCTGCCCGCCGCAAGCGCGGCAATTTCGACTTACGAAGATTTGCGCGAACTGGACAGCCCCAATGTGTCCGTGATTATCGGACAGGACTACGGTGTGTCCATTCTTGTGCCTCCCAATCCTAACCACGCTTGCGTGGGCTCGGCGGTTGGTATGCTGCTTGTCCGCGCGGTACACGAAAATCTCGGCTCGGTAGATATTGAAAGCAAGCCGTCAATCCGCAAAGGCGAAAGCGACTACACGCTCACAGACACGAAACTTGCGAAATTCGTAATTGCAAGTTTGAGTAACGGCAGGAGTTTTTCTACGCTATCTATTGCCGACCAAAAGCAACTTGACTTGTTCGGGTACATTTATGTAGGCGCGTTTGCAGGTTACGCGGGTTTCTTTTTCTCTAACTCGCACACCTGCGAGGAACAAGATAGCGACTACTGTTTTATTGAGCGCAACTGCGTGTGGAACAAAGCGGCGCGTATCATTCGCCGCACACTTATTCCGCGTGTGCGCTCGAAAGTAGAGGCAAATCCATCTACCGGCTACATCAAAGAAACGACTATTACCGACTGGGACGGCAGGGTGCGCAAAGCACTTGACCCGATGAGAGCAGACGGCAATGTGTCTGGCTTTGACATTTTCATTGACCCCAAACAGGCGGCGGTGTCTGTCAGTCCGTTCAAAATCAATGTAAAATTAGTAGCTAACGGCGTAGTTCACGAGTTTGATGTAGATTTAGGTTTCACCAATAAAATTTGACGACAATGGCACAAGCAAAAACTATCATCAACAAGTTCGGCAAAATAACCGGCTGGAACAGCATCACGGTTAATATGCTGGGGCGCGATGTGGAAGGCATCACGGAGCTGAACTACTCGGACACGGTGGAAAAGGAAAATGTATATGGCGCGGGCGCGTTCCCTGTGGGGCGCGGCGAAGGCAACTACGCAGCGACTTGCAACATTACGCTCTTGCACGAAGAAATCGTGGCATTGCAGCGCGCGCTGGGACCGGGTCAATCGCTCACGGACATAGACCCCTTCGACATTAATGTGCTGTATGAAAGCGGCGGCATTATGTACAAAGACCGCATTCGCAACTGCGAGTTCAAAGGCAATGCCCGCAATCCGAAACAAAACGACAAATCAATAACCAATCAATTTGAACTGATTTGTTCGCATATTGATTGGAATATTGTCTGATTTTTTTCAATCATTTAATTATCATTTAAAAACCATTTATTTATTATTTAACCAGTTGCAAATTCCCAATCGACGCAAAAATTGGGAGCAACATAAAAATTCATCAAAATGAAACGAAGTAATTTCAAAAAACTGCTTTTTTGCCTGATGGCAATCTTTGTTTGTTCCATTGGAACAGTGTGTGCAACCCCCGCAGTCGGCATTCCTGCCGCGCCTGACATATCCTTTTCGGACATAGCGGGTGGCGTTACTATGGCAATGGCGGCTGTTGCTATCCCTGCCTACAAATTGGAAAATCTGAAATGTGTTACGCAAGATGTCTTTAAGGACTTACAGGCAAAATTCGGCAAATTGTATGTGTTGGATATTACGCTTGACGCTGACGAAAGTTATCAGTTCCTTGTGCGCCGACCTACTCGACAACATTTAGAGTTGATAGAGGCGAATAAAAAGGACGTAACAAAAGCAAATGACGTTATTATTAAAAATCTGGTCGTTGCCGGCAATGAGAATAACGTACTTGACGATGGCATTGTGTTCGCGCAGTTCAACGCACAGATTGCCAAGATTGTTGGGCAGGGACAAAGTTTTTTATCGAAGGCATAGAGCAGGGTGAAATCACAGACCCCATCGCGCAGGTAACCGCTATTTTGCGGCGGGAAATGCACATCGCAAGTCCCGAAAGCCTGTCCGATGAGGAGTGGCTTAAACTCTATGCAGAATATAAATTCACCGAAAAACTACGCTACGAAATGAGCGTGAATGCCTACAAACAGGCGTTGGCGGAAATAGTTAATCAGATGTTTTCAAAGTAATGGTTCGACTGCGCTCACCAACCGAGCGTAATGACAAAACAACAAAAAAATGGCAGCAGGCTTCAACATAGACAATGCACTGATACACGGCGGGCGCAACCAAGCCCTCTGGGTAGGTAGCGTTATTAGTCAAGTCTTTGGCATTAACAGCCCGATTTATATTCCGTGGGGCAAGACGTTTTCGGCTTTGCCTGTGGAATATGAGGCATCAACGACCGGGCAAAGTCCGTACCATTTGCCGACCTTTGAAAATCTGCAATTTACAACAGACGACGAGGCGGAGGAGCGTTCTATATTCGGGTTGCCGGTGTTGGGCGTTGTGCGCTTTGAAAGCGGAACTTATAACGAATACAATCGCAGTACCGGCGTGGTGGAACGGCGAGAATATGGCAGATATACACTGCCTTACTCGTGCCTGATTGACTTCTCGCGGCAAAGCAATGTGATAACGACTAATGTGATGGGCAATACCGGAACAGTGAAAGAACTGTACGGACTCGGCGACTGGGACATCAATATTCGCGGTATTGCCGTGAATGGCGTTGATAAAGCGAAAAGTTCGGCGTTGGCACAGATTGACCAACTTGTAAGAATGCAGGATATAAATGATGCTATCGAAGTGAGCGGCGATTTATTTGTCGCAAAAGGCATTCACAGAATCGTTATTAAAAATCTAAATATTCAGCCGGTGGAGGCAAAGTTCAATGTGATACCGTTTCAAATTCAAGCGGTAAGTGATGAACCTTTGGAATTGCAACTATGACACTGACAATGGCGTTACATATCACATTCCCTGCCGCACGCGGTCGCGATGAAATTAACCTGCATCGCGCCACTGCGGTACAGATAGAGAGCAGTTGGAAGGAATTTACCGACCGCGCCGAGATTACGATGCCGCGCAATATTCGTTCTTTGAAAGGCGAGTTCAAATACGCTGATATTTTTAAGGCGGGCGACCCAGTCATTATCCGATTGGGTTATGGCGCGGGAGAACTGCCGACAGAATTTACCGGCTATATTGCCGATGTAAGTGAGGGCATTCCGGTAGTTCTGCGCTGCGAAGATGAAATGTACCAACTCAAGCGCGGCTCGGTGTCAGTGGTAAGTAAAGGAATTTCTTTGAAAAATCTGCTGAAACAGGCTTGCAAAGGCTACGAAATTGATTGCCCGGATATGCAACTCGGCGCGGTACGATATGCGAATGTAGCGCCCATAAAAATTTTGGAAGACATCAAAAAAGAAATCGGACTTCATTCCTATTTTGACGGTAAAATATTGCGTTGCGGCGTGATTTATGGCGACCAGAGCGATGTTAAGCCGGTGGATATTTTGCTCGAAAGAAACGCCGTGTCGGAAAGTCTCAACAAAAAAGCCGAAACAGACGAGGTAGAAATCAAGGCTATTTCCATTCTGAAAGACGGCAAAAAATTGTCGGTAACAGTCGGTCGCAAAGGCGGCACGAGCGTACAGCGTACTTACGTTGGCATTACCGTCAAGGCGGAACTTGAGAAACGCGCCAATTCGGACTTGAAAAAATATCAGGCGCAGGGATTTGACGGCAGCATAACGCTCTTCGGCATTCCGCGCATTCAACACGGTGTGAAAATACATCTGAAAAGCGAGTTTCTAAAAAATATGGAAGGGCTTTTTTATGTGGATAGCGTGAAAAAGAGTTTTGACAACGGCGGTTATCGACAAGATGTAACACTTGGGGAAAGGGCAGCAGTATGAAAGAAATTGACAAATTCGTGCAAACGCTTAACCGAAAAATCGGCGAGAGCCAACAGGCGCAACTTCGATTTGTTAATTGCAAATCGGTAACTTGGAACGATGACGAGCGAACAATGGATGCCACAGGCGTGAGCGATGACGCGGAATACTTGGGTATTCAACTTGGATTTGGCTATGTGGATATTAAGCCAAAAGTGGAGACTACTTGTTTGATTGGGATTTTAGAGGGCAAAGAGGCGTTGGCATTCCTCATTAATGCCGAAAACGTGGAACTTGTGGAGATAAATGCGGATAAAATAGTGTTCAACGGCGGGAATGATTATTTTGTTTTCGCGGACAAACTCAAATCCGAACTCGAAAAAAACAATCAAATTTTGCAGACTATTTTAACAACAGTAGCAACGGCTGTAAATGAGCCGGGCAACGGTTCGCCGTCTGCATTCCAAGCCGCGTTGAATTTGTCGCTAAAAGGAAAGCAACTCGGCGATTTCTCGCAGATAAAAGACGAAAAACTAATACACTAATGGCAAAAGGCATTTTACTTGACGAAAACAACGACCTGAAAATTCAAGTCAGGCGCGGCGCGGACGGCAAAATCACAAGCGGTTTGGTTGTTGGCGAGAGTAAGGTACAAGATGTGTATTTGGTGCTGCAATCCAATCAGGGCGAATTTAAAGAAGACCCGATTTTGGGGGCAAATCTGTTCCGCAATATCCGAATGAAAGCGGACAGAAGTAAAATAAAATCGGACATCGAAATCGCACTTGCGCGAATGGGCGTGAAGTTGAGCGATGTAGAAAAGGAATTACAGGCATTTATTAATCAGCAAAATTTAGAATTATGAACCTAACATTAACCCGCAAAGTATTAACTCCCGATTATACCATTGGCGAGTTGTATATAGACGGCGTGAAGTTTTGCGACACGCTGGAAGACACCGTGCGCGACAAGAATCACGATGGCGACCTGAACGACCCCGGCGAAGAAAAAGTGTATGGCAAAACTGCTATCCCTTGCGGAAAATATCCGGTTATATTCAGTTACAGCCCATCGTTTGTGCGTTGGCTGCCCGAGATATTGAATGTATCCGGCTTTTCCGGCATTCGCATACACAGGGGCAATACGCCAAAGGATACACACGGCTGCATTCTCGTGGGCGAGAATAGCATTACCGGACAGGTGCGCAATTCTACGAAATACGAACTTGAAATTTGCAAGAAATTAAAAGAAGCCGGAAAGGCAATTATCACCATAACAGACAAATAATTATGGACTGGACAACAATCATATCGCTCATTATCAATCTGCTGCTTGGCGGCACGTTGATAGTTACGCTCGCAACGCTGAAATCCACAAAGGACAAAGCCGAATTTGAGGCAAAAAACACGGAGGTGGACTACGTCAAAAATATGATGGATACGCAAGTAAATTTTATCGTTGAGCCGCTAAAAAAAGAGATTGAAGAGATGCGCAAACGCGATGAAAACCACATTAAAGAACACAGTAAACTGCTACGTTCGGTTAATCGCCTCGAAAAGGCTATTGAACGCGTTGCAGACTGTCCGCACAGCGAAAATTGTCCGGTAAGAACTGAAATCAATAAAAACGAAACAAAATGAAAAAAACAATTTCCATAATAACAATAGTCGTACTTCTTTTCTCTTGCAAACCGGTTGAGAATAGTACGAAAACAAACACAAGCACGCGCGGCGAAACATCACTTGTTGAAACCGAAAACAAGGGCAGCAAGGCAGATGTAACCGCGCACGCGACAGCAGAAACGGAAACCAACATTGAACAAAATACAACAAAAACAGGCGTAAAAATCAACCTTTCCGAGCCTGACAGTTTGGGAAAACAACACCCGACATCTATTGAAAAGACAGGCGAACAGACGAGTATAAAAACCGCTTCCATCACAAAATTAGAAACAGAATGGAATGCTAAATTTGAACGACAGGAAAAGCGAATAACAGAACTGGAAAAAACCCTCAAAACTCAATCCGAAGAAAAAACGGTCTCAAAAACCGGGCTTACTTTCTTTCAAAAATTGGCATTGTGGGTTGGTGGTGTATCCTTTTTGGTGCTGCTTTTGATTATTGTTTATCAAGTTGCTAAACGGTGGATTAAAAAACAAATACCGGTAATATGACAATTACAGCACTCACAAATCAAAGCATCTACGACCTCGCCGTGCAAGTTCTCGGAACTGCCGATGGTGCAATGGCGTTGGCACTGGCAAATGATTTGGCTGCAACGGACAATCTTGTGCCGGGACAAGTGCTGACAATACCGACAAATTGGCGCGAAGTAGCAACAAAACAGATTGCCGACTACTACGAGGCAAAGAAACTGAAACCTGCCACCGGAACAACAGGCGACAGCCTGCCGGGAGGCATTAATTATATGGGCATTGAAATTAATTTTATCGTATCATAATGGCACGCACGACAGACGAAATAAAACAGGCAATCGCGGCTGAGTTTATCACTCAGCCCGAAGTTATCACGGCTTACGAACTTGACACAGCCAAATCGTTTGAAGAACAATTTTCAAAGGCATCTTTGGAAAATATTTTATTTTATAACACGGCAAAAAGCATTTCGGAACTCGAAAACCTTTTTGACCTCCATAAACGCGAGGTAAATGAAATCATCGAAACGATTATTCCCCACCGCCCTAAATGGTATCGCGATATGGCATTGAAGTTTATGATTGACCGCGTATTGATTGACGAAACGGACAAATATGATACTGTCGGAATGACAGAAGACGAAATCACAGCGGCGCAAATTGTTAAGTACGCAGTGGCGGTGGAACTCAACGGCTTGCTCGTTGTGAAAATTGCCATCGGCGAGGCGGGCGCATTGCAACCGATTGAGCCGGAACAGCAGGTGCAATTTGAGGCGTATATGAATGAAATACGCGATGCGGGCGTGAAACTAAGCATTATCAATCAGGCGGGCGATAACTTCGCCTGCGAAATGCGCATATTCTACGATGCCATCTTGCTGCAATCAGACGTGGAAAGTGCCGCAAAAAATGCCATCAAAAACTATATTACCGGTTTGCCGTTCAATGGCGAGTATTCGAATATGTCGCTTGTAGATGCCGTTCAGGCGGTTGAGGGTGTAAAAGTGGTAACGTTCCTGTCGGCGGCGAGTGCGAGCAATATTGAAGATAAATTTACACCTGTGGCGGG